>NZ_JAUBSX010000006.1:0-126598 GCF_036704885.1 Microcoleus sp. F4-D5
TACTCACCCTTGTCTCGGGTGATTCACTTTTACCCCCTCAATCCGACTATGTGCCAGTTTGGGGTGCGGAATGTGGGCCACAAGAGTTTGATTGTTTTTTGACAGACAATTTAAAGGCCGCAACAGCTTAGTTGGTGGTTGACTGTATATTTACATTGTGCGAAACGCGGCTGAATTTCTCACAACAAAAAGTACGATCGCTACTCGACGGCATCGCCCTTAACATACAAAGATTCGAGAAACTTAACGGCTTCATCAAGCATAGCTTCCGGTAACTTCTCAACAATCGCTATCGCCCTTTGACGGGTTTCTCGATCGACTGCTTTTGATTGGTGCGAGTCAGTGTTTGCTAAACTGCTACTTTCAAATGGCTTTTGCTTGGATAAAGCTGTTTCTGGAGTGACAAAAACGCCAACATCTGCCGGAAGTTCGACAGTTTCTCGATTGTAGTATTTAACAACCTGAGCTGTTACATTCATCGCTACCCGCTGATTAAATCGGAAAACTTCTGAAAAAGTGCGATCGCCGCGAGTAGTCTGAAGTAAATGTTCTCCTACTTGATTGATTTCTGTTGTAAAAATAAATTTGTGTGTATCCGTACCAACTGACACCAAAACCTGGTGAGTATTAGGTTGCCTCGCAGGTTGAACAGACAAAACTTGCACTTTCATCGTATTAATGAGTAAACTGCTTGAAGGTTCCAGTAATTTAAAAACTCTTCTAATTCCATTTTATATTTTGTAGCATTCCAAGGGTCACGAATTATAATTTTTCCTGTATCGTCGAGTCCATCAACAATGACTATATGCCCTAAGTCAGCTAAAGTTTCCCACAAAATAGCAGCCCAAGAACCTGTGCTAATTAATACCTCAACTATTTCAGAATTTGTTGCCCCAGGAAGAGAAATAGTACCGCCTAACCAAAATCTAGAACTGGTTGCATCCAGAATATTGAGTGCGATTGCTAAATCTTCAGCACTTACAGGTACTCCAGTTTCAGCCGCAATTAAAGATTGGTTCGCACCATTAATTCCCCGATCGCCAAGAAGCATTTCACCGCAAGCAGGGCCACATGATAAATTATCTTGTTGTTGGACGACATCCCAAGCGGCTATTTCATCAATAACTTGCCAATTGCCACCGGCCCCAGACAATCCTGCCATAACATCAGTCTATCATTGCTCTATTTTATCTGCTTTACCAAACTGTGTCTATATTCGATAATGAGATATTTGATGAAAACACAGTCAAAATCTCCCTTTTACCTTCCTTGGGTAAAAGGGAAATTTAGGACGATCGCTAAAGCGTCAAAGACTGAGGATTTGTCTCAAGCAATTTTGCTAAATCTTGCAAGAATGCCGCAGCATCAGCACCGTAAATAATCCGGTGATCGCAAGTAATATTCACCTGCATTTGCCGCTTCACTCCCATCAAACCATCTTCATTAGCCACTACTTGCGGCCGCGAAGAACCGATCGCCAAAATCGAGCCTTGATTCGGCGGCAAAATGGCGTCAAACTTGTCTACTCCAAACATTCCCAAATTGGAAAGAGTAAAAGTTCCCGTGCTGTATTCATCAGGCTTCAACTGCTTGGTGCGGGCGCGATCGACTAAATCCTTCCAAGTGCGCGAGAGCGAATAAATATCGAGGCGATCGGCATTTTGCAGCACCGGCGTAATCAAACCGCCGCCGTCCATCGCCACCGCTACCGCCACATTAATATCAGCGCGGTATTGAATTCCCGACTCCACATAACAAGCATTCAGCAGAGGATGTTTTTGTAAAGTTACTGCTACAGCCTTCGCCAGCATAGCCGTCATCGTGACGCCCTTGGACTTAATTTGTTTGTAGAGTTTGTCCAGATTATCAGTAGTAATTGTGTAACCCACGCGGAAAGACGGCACGCTCAAACTTGCTTCCATATTCCGCACCACCGCATTTTGCAGCGCATTCATCGGTACTGTTTGGCCCGAAAGTGCGATCGCCGGGACTGGTGCGGGTGCGGGTTTTGCTGCGGCGGGGGCGGGTGCGGCGGGGGCGGGTGCGGGTGCTGCGGGGAATGTTACCGATTGCTGAACCGGAGCGGGTTGGGCTTTGCCGGCTGCTGCTTCCACATCCTCTGCGACAATGCGACCGTTGGGCCCGCTGCCTTTGATAGAATTCAAATCTACTTTAAACTCTTTGGCTAACTTGCGAGCGCGGGGAGAAACGACGCTGCGGCCGTTTTGGCGGCTGACATTTTGCTGCAAACCTGCTGACGATGTAGCTGCGCTGACAGGAGCGGGGCTGGGAGCGGGGGCGGCGGCTGCGGTTGGGGCGGCGGCTCCTTGCTGCTGAGCGACGGCGATTTCGGCTTCTGTTTCTGCTACTAGGGCGATTGCCGCCCCCACCGGAGCAACTTCGCCCGCAGGTACGATAATTATTGCTAAATAGCCTTCGTAGAAAGACTCCACGTCCATGTCGGCTTTGTCGGATTCAACCACCACCACCGTTTCGCCTTTTTCTACTTTGTCTCCGGCGGATTTGACCCAGGAAACAATTTTGCCCTCTGTCATTGTCGAACTCAGGGCTGGCATGAAAACTTCGCGAATCATCTGTAAAAAGTCCTTTTGTGTTGGTAATAGGTAATCGGTATTTGGCAATTGATCGTTGGCGATCGGCCACCGGCAATACTTATTATTATGCCAGTCTCTCGCATTCTTGATGTGTGACTGTTGACTTAAAATCAATTGCCAATTACCGATCGCCAATTACCACTTACCAATTTCTAAATATCACCTCGAATTTCTTCGACTATGCCGTCGCGGAGGAGAATTTCTACTTGCATTTTTTGAATCAAGTTTTCTCCGAGCCCGACAGTGAACGTGCCGTCAATTTGACCTTGACTCACTTCTTGTTCCAGGTCTAGCACCTGCACTTGCTGAAGCTGTTGCAGGTTTTGGTTTTTCTGTTCTAGCAGTTCGCTTTTTCTTTGATTCACCTGCACTTGAATGTTTTCTATTTGCTGCATTACTTGCGGGCCTGGGGGCTGCAGATTTTGCTTTTGGATTTCTGAAATCATCCGCTGCCCTTGCATTTCTAACTGTTGTAGCTGAGAGTCTATTTGGTTGATTTGGGCTTGGAGTTGCTGTTGAGCTTCTTCTTTCCAGCGGGGAGTAACGACGACTTTAACGTTAATCGATCGTTTCAAGAGTAATTGTGGTTCCATAAAGTTGTTGCTTGTCAATTAGGAATTAGGCATTAGTCATTAGTCATTAGTTGGTAAACATGAACTAATGGCCCAGGACTGAGGACTCGGACTCGGGACTCGGGTGTTGGGATAAATTTTTCTTTTCCATTCCCCAAGTCCTGCGAAGATTTCAAAACATCCCGTCAATCATATCGCGGTAGTGTTGCGTCACAACCGGGCGCTTAATTTTCAGGGTCTGGGTCAACATTCCATTTTCGATCGAAAATGGCTCCTGAATCAACCGGAACGGGCCGATGCGATCGTCCGCGCGGTATCCAGGGCGATTTTGCACCTCTCGGTTCAATTCTTTACGGAATAAATCTTGAATAGTCTTGCTATTCCAGTCAATTTCGTGTAAAGGGGGATTCTGAGTTTCTGCCCATTTCTGCACGGCTTCTGCATTGGGGACAATTAAGGCGCCGACGGATTTCTGGTCTTGACCTACTAGCATAATTTGGTCGATGTAGGGGCTGCGGACGCAGGCGTCTTCTATGGGCTGGGGTTCGATGTTTTCGCCGTTGCTGAGGACGATCGTATCTTTGGCCCGCCCGGTCAAGATTAAGTCGTTTCCCGGTGTCAGCCAGCCCAAGTCGCCGGTATCGAACCAGCCTTCGGGGTCGATCGCCTTGGCAGTCGCTTGGGGATTGAGATAGTAGCCCTGCATGATTTGCGGCCCCCGCGCCAATACTAAGCCGCGCTGGCCTGCGGGCAGTTGCTGTCTGGTTTCTGGGTCTACTATTTTAATTTCCGTTTGCGCGATCGGCTGACCTGCGGAACCTTTAAGATTGTGCCAAGGACGGCGCACAGTTAAAACCGGCGAAGTTTCGGTTAAACCGTATCCCACCAACAAGCCGATATTGGCTATTTCAAAGAAATTGTCTAAATGCGTTGCCAAAGAACCGCCGCCGCTAATCGCCCACTTAAAACGTCCTCCCGTAGCTTCCCTGACTTTTTTGTAAACCAATTTTTCGGCGAGGGCGTGGACGGGCCACAACAGGATGCTTTTGATGCGGGCGATGAGTTTTTCGGAAGCAGAAGCCGGTTTCAAACTGAGAGTTAATCCTTGGAAAATACGGCGTGCCTCGATGTATTGCTGGCTGGTAGATAACAGGAAATTCACCAATTTTTGTTTGTTAGGCGGCTGTTCCCGAAACTGCTTTTGTACTGCCTCATAAATCGATTCCCAGATGCGCGGAACACTGACCATGTACTGGGGTTTGCAAGTTTTAAAGTCTTGTTTGAAATAGCGAATACTGGTGTAAATTTGGGTGCATCCTTGGGAAAGCAGGAAGTATTCGACGGTGCGTTCGTAGGCGTGCCAACTGGGCAGAATGCTGAGGGCAGAGTCGCCCGGTTCGGGCTGGAGAATTGTGCCGAAGGTGGTGACTTGGTGCAGCAGATTGCCGTGAGTCAGCATGACGCCTTTGGGTTTACCTGTGGTGCCGCTGGTGTAGAGGAGGGTGGCGAGGGTTTGAGGCTTGTGGTTGGAGGGTTTGAGGGGACGGTTTGCCCCTGTGGTCATGACTTGGGAAAATTTGACTGTGTTGAGGGTTGGGCTGGCTTCGGGTTCTTCGTCGGAGAGGAGGACGATGAGTTGAATGGGCAAATCCGGGAGGCGGTGTTGCAGTTTTTTCAGTAATGCCCGGTTTTCGACTACCAAGGCGGTGCTGCCGCTGTCTTGGATGATGTACAAAAGTTCTTCGGGGTCGGCGGTGGCACCTCGAACGGCGTTGGCGGCCCCGGCCATCATGATACCTTGGTCGGCTATCAGCCAGCGGGGGCTGTTGTCTGCGAAGAAAGCGACGCGGGGAGGGACTGCTTCTTCGGGATTTGGTTCGATGCCGAGGGCTTGGAGGCCGGCGGCGAATTGCTGGATTTGTTGGTAGAGGTCGGTGTAGGTGAGTTTGATTTCTGGCTGGCTGTGGGGATCGTGGAGGGCGACGGTTTGACCGAATTTTTGTTTGACGATCGCCCAAATTTCGGGTATCGATCGAATGGAACTGTAATCGATCAGGCGACTGAGGTTAGCGCGATCGCGATCGGTCATTTGATAGGATGTGTTGTTCATAAGGATTTTTGCGATTTGTGTGAGATTAAAGTGTTGTTTGTGAATCTATTATTAATTTATATCTCAAGGGGCGCCATCGAACTCAGACAGTTTGCGTATCTGTCTGTACCTGAGAGAGGCTATTTTTTGTGAGTTGTTGTTATTTTTTCATCGATCGGGCTGAGGCAGAAACCGGATTTTTTGCAAAAATCTTCGCTCGCAGCCTTTAATATCGATAAAAAACCCGGTTTCTTTGGTATTTGATACGCAATTATCCATTTAGCAAACAAAGTTAAACAGAAATATATGAATTTACGAAAGTTGATAGTAGTTGCTTTGAGTGTGATCGTAGCGTTATCTGGAAATCTACTTTCCGCCGAAGTTGCACAGACACAAACGGGAAATAGTAGACGAACATTTGCCGATTGGTGTCGCCAAAAAGCTGATTTGAGTCCTGAAGCTAAACATACTGTTGAAGTGCTGCTGAAGCAAGCGGGGACTACTGAGTGCGATGTAGCTCATCAAAAACTTTCTAGTCTCGCAAACCTCAGCCTCGAAAACAATCAAATCAGCGACATCAAACCCCTAGCATCCTTGACTAACCTGAGTGTACTATCCCTCGACAACAATCAAATTATAGACATTAAACCGCTAGCATCCTTGACTAACCTGAAAGGGCTGAGCTTGAACGAGAATCAAATTATAGACATCAAACCGCTAGAATCCTTGACTAACCTGACTGAGATCCTCCTCAGCGACAATAAAATCAGCGACATCAAACCGCTAGAATCTTTGACTAATCTAACTTGGCTGTTCCTCAGCGACAATCAAATCAAAGATATCAAACCGCTAGAATCCTTGGATAACCTGACTGTGATCCCTCTCAAAAACAATCAAATCAAAGATATCAAACCGCTAGAATCCTTGACTAAACTGACTAGGCTGTTCCTCAGCGACAATGAAATCAGCGACATCAAACCGCTAGAATCCTTGACTAACCTGACTGTTCTCGGTCTCAACACCAATAAAATCAGCGAGATCAAACCCTTACAATCCTTGACTAAACTGGATTATCTCGATCTCGACAACAATAAAATCAGCGAGATCAAACCCTTAGAATCTTTGACTAAATTGACTGAACTACACCTCAGCAATAATCAAATCAGTGACATTAAACCTTTGCAATCCTTGACAGAATTGCGTGCTTTATATCTCAACGAAAATCCAATTTATCCCAAAACTTGTCCTCTCAAGCCAGAGTCTATCTGTAAGTGGTAACTCTAGAATTAAATGCTAAAACTTTCCCACAGTTCGGAAATAGGGTGTACTTTGCCTTCTTTAATTTGCTGGAGGGAGGTGCGGAGGCTGGCTAAGACGAGTTCGGCAGGCTCGTCATCGGGATCTGCGGGCGGCGTGACAATATGGCGGCTGATTAATAGTTGGTAGAAGTCGTCCACAGACATTACAGCGAGTTGAGCGGCTTTATCGAGACGGAGGCTGTGCTGCTGATAAAGTACGATCGCCAATTCTATCCTCACATCGGCTTCAGTCAGGTGGAGATTGTCGGGAAGGTCGATCGTAATTTGCATGATTTATAGTACCTTTTAATTTCGATTGTCTCTGAAGTGCGATCGTTACAGATTCATTAAACTTTGATTCATTCGCTGTATTCTTCAAGATTAAAACGAGTAGATATGTCAGCACTTTAACATAGCTGGGTGCTTAGGGCACACCTTACCCCACAATAAAATTGAACTATGAGTGGAACAGGCATCTTGCCTGTTCATGAAACTCGTGCAATATCTCAGATTTAAGCGACCTGGCGCCGTGCATCAACCATCGGCGCAGTACCAAACAAATGTCTGAGATAACTGCGACTGAGCTCGCGGTTCCAGCGCCGCAGACGCACCATCACTCGCGTGAATGTAAAAGTCAATTCCAACACCAAAGAAAGCTGTTTGAGACTGAGTGAAGTGTTAAACACATCGTTGCCGTGCGTGCGTTCAATCTGATGGTGTTTCAGCAAAGCAATCAGGTTTTTGGTAGAGCCTTTCAGTTGATTAAAATAACTCTGGGAGAATGCCCAGCGGCTGAAACCCCAAAACTTAGCCAAATGATTGATCTCATCCTGTAAAGGCTGGGAAATTGCCTGTTGCAGCGCTCCTGTTGAGTGTACCATCAACCATAAATAAACAGAAGTAGCTCCCCACTCGGTACTCAGGCGACTAATCACGTGTTTGTAGGTATCTTGCCAAGCGTCACCTGTGGATTGACAACCATTCACAGAGTTGGGTTTAACTTGCAGTTTTTCCCCTGTAAGTTGCTGGTAAATTTTCCTAAATGTCGGGCAATGTTGGCGTTCTTCTTTTTCCCAAACACCTATCTCTAAAATGTTGCCGTTGTCATCAAAAATTCCTCCCATAAACCGCGCCATTTGCGGGTAAATATGCTGTAAGTAACACCAACTTTCTCTACCGTAGCTGCGGATGGGAGCTTCAATTTCTGCCGCACTTGCCAAAATTTGTAAAAAGATTTCTGGCTTGACACCAATAATTTGGTCGCGATTGATTCCTTGCCAATCTATGGGTTCCCAAGGGCGGGGATGCGGGGCGGAAAATTGCTGGGGGAGGTCGGAAAGTCGATCGCTCAAAACTTCCAATGACATATAATGGTCGATCAGGGAGTTAATCCTGGCCCGACTTTGCAAGTAGCGAGGGCTTTGATACTGATTTCCAGCCAAATCAATTGTATGCACCTTACCAGTAGCTTTCATTGTTTCTGCCTGTTCCTAACTTTTACAGCTATTGTGCAAAAGGCATTTGGGAAGTCGCAATGAGTAACGTGCAGGCTGCTCAATTACTAGCAGTTGCCTCGACTGATCCGAACTCAGGTGAAACGGCATGAAGTAGGGTGAACTAAACAACAGATGATACGGCTCAGATGTGCCGAAGAGTAGCCTTCCTCCCATAAATCGTCTATACTTCAGTCTTGACGAATTCCATAAGTAGAAAGTTGGTGGTGCTGGTCTTGCAAAAATTTTTGATTTTTAGAACCGCGCAGCACGTCTATAGCAATCCTCGCATCATTTGTAAATTTCTTAATCCCTACCCGCGGGTTCGGGGAGAGTTGGGGTGGGGTAAAAAATTTACGGCTCCTGCAAGGATTGCTATATAATGCAATTCATGCCGAATTTTTATTTGCACCGCGCCACGCCAGAAAGAAATTTTATAGCCTCAATTGTCAAGTCTTCTACTGGTATTTGATGGCAAAAGTTGTCGCAATTGCCGCAATTTCCTGTAAATAAATCCCCCAAATAATTTAACTGGATTGTGCAGCGGCAATCGTTGGATTCTGCATAGTTAATTACTCGCCACAAGTGTCTGACCTTGCATCACAGCAATTAACGGCGAAATCACCACCCTCAATCCGCGTTTCAACAGTGTCGGTAATTGAAAATACAAAGACTTGCCACTGCCCGTCGGCCTGACAATCATCATATCCCGTTTTTGTGAAGCAGCTTCGACAATTTCCTGCTGCTCCGGGATCAAAGAGTCATAGCCAAAAAAATGTTTGAGAACTTATTCCAGGGACAGCGGCACAGCAGATGTTGGCGGATTCGACCCGGACATTTGCAGTAATTGGTTGTTGGATTTTACACTATGCCATGCTTTTGGAGAACAAATACACTAAGGGCGATCGCACAAAATTCGTTAAGCAGAGAAAACGATACTTTTAATCGTGGTTTAGACGGATAGTGATGGGTATCGATAGTCATGGGTTTGGACCCTCACAGAAGTCACCCCCAAATGGAAGACCGTTATCAAAAGCAGAATTTTCCATTTTACTTTAATTGGTTACATACCCAGATTAGATGGTCAATTAATTGCTTTAATTGCTGCTACAAACTAACAGCAATCAATATTTCTTTACAATGTTCGGAATCGGGACTTCACAAACGAGCGTCGAAAATTGATGGTTTTTGAATTCTGAATGTCAATTTATGTGTATATATACGTATACCGGGCACAACAGTTACCTTCCCAGCTTCACAGAATCTTTATAAATATCCGTATGATTACGGTAAATTTATAAAGATTAGGTAAAGATTACCCTTAAAGGTAGCCCAAATCACGATTCTGTAAGTTAAACTGGGAGCCAGCCAAAACCACACTTACGTAATCACCACATAATCCTGAAAAAACGCAATTTTATAGATCCTAAAGGCGTTGAAGGGATGCCGTAACTAAGGGGTATTAGTCTGACATATCGACAAGCAGTTTTTAAGCCAACTAGGTTGCAACTAAACCAATAAAAATTTCTCACAACCGGGTTAGTTGTCATTCAAAAAAATTGAAACAAGTTTTTTACAGGGTAAGTTATGCACAACAATTTAGGGGTTAAAAATCACATTTTTAAAACCCAAGAAGCCTTGGGAAATTTCCCGGATATTCAGAAAAAATTCGAGGAAGTCGGTGCAGTACCGGCATTAGTGGCGAAATTAAATACAGCCTGTGAAATTTGCGAGTTTCAACTCGGAGATGAAATCACTCAATATCAAACATCAGATAATAGCAACAATTTCATTAACAAAGAACAGAGCGATTCCCTACGGGATAGCTTCGCTTCACGCTATTTTTATTTAGTTTGCGAGGGAAGAGTCAGGCTGCTAGCGGTAGAATCGTCTAAACAGCAGGAAATTTCGGCGGTGGTACTGGAAGTCGGAGCAATTTTTGGGACAGAAGACTTATTGATTGAAAACGTACTTCCTTACAGGGCAATTGCAGCCGGTACTTGCCAAATCGGTCGAATTGCGGCTACCACATTGGAGCTGATTTTAGAGGAATTCCCGCAACTGCAACAGCACTTGCAGCAAGAATTCAAACAGCGAGATCGCTTAACGTTTTTCAAGACGCAAACAGATTTGCGATCGCTCGCTCCCCACCAACAGCAGCTTCTGTGGCCTCACTTACTTGCTTACATAGAAGAAAGCCGAATTCCTGCCGGAGTTTCCCTCGCTGAGCATTGCCAAAACTCCAACAATCATTTTTGGCTCCGCAGCGGTCAAATTCAAGGTCAAGCACCGCCAAGTCTCGGCAGTAACTGGGAACATTCAGATGTAAAGAGCGACTGGATAGCGGTAACAGACCTGCTAATTTACCAGCTTGGCAGCGAACAGTGGGAAATCGCCAAAGCCACAATTAGTTCCGAAAGCAATTCCCCCCCGAAAATCATCCGCAAACCTCCAATTTTAAGCTTAGTAACGCCGCCGCAAGATGCCAGATCTACCTCACAAACCGAGCCATCAAAATTAATTGCTGTTGCTCAGCAAAAACCCGCAGCCGGAATCATCAGCTTTCCCAAACCCAAGCAGCGGCGCTGGTTGAGCAGCAGATACCCATTCATTCAACAACAGAGCACAGCAGATTGTGGAGCTACTTGCTTAGCGATGATTAGCGAATATTGGGGTAAAAAATTCAGCCTAAATTACTTGCGCGAACTGGCAGAAATCGGCCGCAGCGGCGCGTCGCTCAAGAATCTGGCAAAAGCAGCGGAAAGGATGGGATTTCAAACCCGTCCCGTGCGAGCTTCTTTAACTCCGCTGCGAAATCAAAATCCCTGGATTGCTCACTGGCAAGGCAATCACTACGTGGCCGTTTACCGCTTTAAAAATCAACAGGTTTTAGTTGCCGATCCGGCGGCGGGCAAGCGGTGGATGAGCATTAAAAGTTTTAGCGAAAATTGGACTGGGTACGCCCTAATTTTAGACCCGACAGCGGAACTATACCGCAATCACGCTGCCGAACATCAAGGCATCAAACTTAAAGATTTTGTTGGCATAGTCTGGCCATACCGCGCTGCGATCGCCCAAATTCTGCTCCTCTCCTTGTTGCTCCAAATATTTGGTCTAGTTACTCCCCTATTTACCCAAGTAATTCTCGACCAAGTGGTTGTCAGCAAAAGCGTAGTAACTCTGCACGTTTTTGCGCTCGGACTGCTGCTGTTTAGTGTTTGGCGAACGCTGTTGGGTGCAACGAGACAGTATTTGCTGGATTATTTGTCGAACCGCATTGACGTGACTTTAATTAGCGGCTTTATCAGTCACACTCTCAGTTTGCCGATCAAGTTTTTTGAATCTCGTCAGGTGGGCGATATCTTGACGCGGGTTCAGGAAAATCAAAAAATTCAGGCATTTTTGACTCGCCAAGCTATTACGGCTTGGTTGGATGCTTTGATGGCTGTAGTTTACATCGGACTGATGGTTTACTATAACTGGCGTCTGGCGTTGTTGGTGCTGGCGTTGATTCCGCCGATCGTGATTTTGACTTTAGTGGCAACTCCCTTTCTGCGAAAATTGTCCCGGGAGATTTTTACCGAAAGTGCCAAGCAAAATTCATCCTTGGTGGAAATGATTACTGGGGTGGCGACGGTTAAGGCAACTGCTGCTGAGCGAGAAATGCGCTGGCGCTGGGAAGACCAATTAACTTGCATGGTTAATGCTAAATTTCGCGCGCAGAAGTTGGCTAATTCTTTGCAGGTGATCGGGGGTGGGATTAATACTTTGGGCAGTACGGCTTTGCTGTGGTACGGGGCAATGCTGGTGATTCAAGACGAGTTGACGATCGGTCAATTTGTCGCTTTTAATATGATGATTGGGAGCGTGATTTCTCCTGTGCTTTCAGTGGTGGGACTTTGGGATGAGTTTCAAGAAGTGCTCGTTTCGATCGAGCGTTTGGATGATGTATTCTCGGCCACACCTGAAGAAAGCCCTTACAAGCCAATGCTGGTGCTGCCTCGCATTCAGGGAAACGTCAAGTTTGACAATGTTTCTTTTCGTTATTCTCAGGATGAGGAACGCAATACGCTGCAAAATCTTTCCTTTGAGGTGCAAGCTGGAGAAACTGTGGCAATTGTCGGCCGCAGCGGTTCCGGTAAGAGCACTTTGGTAAAGCTGCTGCAAGGTTTCTATTATCCAGAAAAGGGGCGGCTGACAATTGACGGCCACGATATTCGGCACATTTCTTTGCAGTCGCTGCGAGTTCAGTTGGGTGTTGTTCCTCAAGATTGTTTCTTGTTTTCGGGAACGATTTTGGAAAATATTACGCTGTATAAAAATGGAAACGATGCGGCTTCTGCAAGCTTGGAAGAGGCGATAGAAGTGGCGAAGCTAGCAGAAGCTCACGCTTTTATTCAAGATATGCCGCTGGGTTATCAAACTCCTGTGGGGGAAAGGGGAACGAGTTTGTCTGGGGGCCAGCGACAACGAATTGCGATCGCCCGCGCTCTTTTGGGCGATCCCCGAATTTTGATTTTGGACGAAGCAACTTCTTCGCTGGATACCGAGTCTGAGCGCAGGTTCCAGCAAAATCTCGCCCGCATTAGCCGCGATCGCACTTCGTTTATTATCGCTCATCGGTTGTCTACGGTGCGTAATGCCGATCGAATTTTGGTTCTAGACAAAGGCATTTTATCCGAACAAGGCAACCACGACGAATTGATGGCTGAACGCGGACTTTACTATCACCTCGCTCAGCAACAACTCGATATTTAAGTCATCAGTCATCAGTCATCAGTCATCAGTCATCAGTAATTAGCAACCAACACAAAACTAAAGATCGTTTTCACTGACTCCTGAATTCTAATTTCTGACTCCTGACTGATAGATCCTAAAAACTGCAAACTGCCAACAGCCAACAGACTAATTTGGAGGAAAGACAATGTTTTCAGAAGATGTCCAAGAATTAGGCCGCGATCCTGATGCAATAGGTGAAGTCTATGGGGGAGTAGCTTCAAGACAAAACAAAGAAGCCAGAAAAAAAGACCGCTCTTTAGAAGTAGTAGAATCTCAAAATCGCTCTTCTCAAACTCATGATAGTAGCAATATTGCCAAGTTACAGCAGCCTGATGCTAATAATTGGTCTACTTCTTTGCACTCGGTACTCGACCAACCACCAGTATCTTTTCCCCAGCGCTTGATATTAGGAGGAATGGTTTTTTCTGTAGCTTTTGGAGCGTGGGCAACTTTGGGAAAAATCGATCAAGTCGGTCACGCTCAGGGCAAATTAGTTCCCAAAGGTGCTGTTTACAAAATTCACCCGACGGACACGGGAAAAATTATTAACCTCCCCATCAAAGAAGGTCAAAAAATCAAAGCTGGACAATTATTGGCCGAATTAGACCCGTCGAATGCCCAGAGCGAGGTGGAGCGTCTTGATAAAATTCTGGACGCTTATCGAATTCAATTGGTGCAGCAGATTAGTTCGATCGAGAGAACTCGACTGGAAGTTGAAGCGAGCCAAGCTATTGCTGCTGCAGACCAGCGGGGGGCTGAAGCTGCGATCGCCCGCGCTCGCGCTTCAGCGGCCACCACGCAGTCTCAAATCGAGCAATTGCAAACAGATTTAGTGTCTCAGCAAGCGCGCAAGCAACAGCTCAAACCTCTGGAAAAGAATGTGCAAGACTTGCTCTGGCAACTGAAAACAGATATTAACTCGCAGCAAGGGCGGCGCGAGCAGGTGAAACCTTTGCAAAATCAGACTCAAGAATTACTGGGGCAATTGCAAGCAAAAGTAGCGGCTCACAAAGAGCGGATAGGGCGTCTCAAACCTTTGGTAGATGAGGGAGCGCTGTCAAAAGATGTACTGTTTCAAGCTGAGGAAGCTCTGCGAGAAAGTGAAAATGCGGTGATTAGAAGCCAGTTGGGGGAGAAAACTCAGGCTGACGATCGCGCCTTTGAAGTCGAGCAAACCGTTCGCGACAGGCAAAGTGCTGCCATCAGGAGTCAACTGTCTGAGGCAACTGGGGTTAAGGAAAGGTTGTTTGAAGTCGAGCAAAATTTGCGCGATCGAACTAGCGCCATTTCTAGAAGCCAAGGTGAATTAGCCCAACAACTGGCAGAAGTCGATCGACTGCAAGCCGAAGCCTCCAGCAAACAAGCAGCAGCGCGCCAAATGCAGTTAGAAAAAGAGCAAAAAATTCAGCAGTTGGAAATGGAATTAAATCAAGTCAAATCCAAAATTGCCGAAACCCAAACCCTGCTCGATCAAGCAAAAAATAAGCTCAAACAAAGATTTATCTACGCACCAGTCAGCGGAGTAATTTCCGCACTCAACATTCACAACATCGGCGAAGTAGTTCAACCGGGTCAAACTATTGCAGAAATGACTCCGAATCATGCTCCTCTGGTGCTCGAAGTCAGTTTGCCGAACCGAGAAGCGGGATTTGTCAAAACCGGAATGCCGGTGCAAGTCAAATTCGATGCTTTTCCCTATCAAAATTACGGCGTGATTCCGGGAAAAGTTGTATCGATTTCGCCGGATGCCAAAACAGACGAGCGGTTGGGTGTTTTTTACCGGGTGGAAGTGAGTATCGATCGAGACTCAGTGAAAGCCAAAAATCAAACCTGGAAACTCAAAGCTGGCCAAACAGCTACTGCGGAAATTGTCATCCGCCAGCGCAGCATAGCCGACATTTTGCTTGACCCTCTCAAGCAGCTACAAAAAGGCGGCATGAGTTTGTAGAAATTAGTCATTAATCATTAGTCATTAGTCAGCAGTCAACAGTCAGCAGCCAACAATCAACAGTCAACAGTCAACAGCCAACAGTCTACTAATTTACGCAAAACAGGATAAAACGATGAATTCCCAATTTCACCATTCTACGAGTCATTCCCAAGTTGGAATCAAACCCGAACAATTGGATGAGATAATTGCAGCGATTCTGGCAGGAAAGTATTCTTGGGCTTGTTTTTTACTTTTGCGGTGCACCGGTTACAACCCCCTCGACTATATCCCTTACCGTACTTCCAACCGCTTGCTGAAGGAAAACAGTCAAATCAGCAAGTCGAGTAAATCGGAAACTAAGCCTGCATTGGGGAAAATTGCGGATTTAGATTATGTGGAAGTGGTGAGGGAAAAACGAGCCGGAGTTCGAGGGGGTTATGTAACTGAGGCTTTTAGCGAGCTGCACTCAGATACCAGAGGTTTTGGACTTGAAGTCAAGGAAGGGCAATATCTCTCGATGCCGAAGGTTGAGTATTTGCCAATTCCAAGTCAAGGATTTTTTGCTGGATTTAAGACGCGCTGGTTTAATTGGGCGGGTAAGTAATTTAGTCGATTGACCGACAACCCGATTGCGGGCGTTGGGTGTACCAGTTTTTTGGTTGACTCACCGCAGGCGATCGGGTTTTTGAGTATCGAAAATCCGCGCTTTCGATAAATCTGCCAAAATGGCAACCTTAGCCAAAGTAATTACTTTATACTCAGAAACCCGATTTTAGCTATTGTGGATTTATACTGCTTTGCGATCGAGTCTAATACAGTTATTCGTCTGTTTCGGCAATGCCCGTCCTACTCAATTTGATTGAGTAGCCTACCTTTTTGGTTTTCAGTACCGATCAAAATTAATCTGCCAAAATGGCAACACAGGTCAAATTATCTTAGCTATCTTAAATACAGAACAACCACAGGTTGCTTCTAGCAAACAAATCACAAAAAACAAGGACAAAAGCCATGATTATTTCCGATCTGAACTACTTGGAAACTGCTGAAACTTCTGTTGTTGGTGGATTCAACTTGGGCTATGACTTTAGCAAAATCTATTTCAATGAATACTTTGCAATCAAAAAAGACGTTGTGTCGAAGACCTATGTCAAGGGTAATCTTGCTACTGCGGAAGCTGATGCTTATGGTTACGATACTTTGACCCAAACCTTCGCTATTGTCACTCCAACCTCTTCTACTAGCGTCTCGGTAGCTGCTACCAACTAATCCTTAGTAGTTGTTAGTTTGAGAATGAAATAAATAGCCGAAATAGAGGGCATCCTAGCTGAGGATGCTCTTTGTTTCAATCGCTTTCAATCCGTGACCAACTTGCCTATTTTGTTGTCAGAAACAGTCAAAATTAATCTGCCAAAATGGCAACACAGGTCAGATTATCCTAGCTATCTTAAATACAGAACAACCACAGGTTGCTTCGAGCTACAAACTCACAAAAAACAAGGACAAAAGCCATGATTATTTCCGACCTGAACTACTTGGAAACTGCTGAAACTTCTGTTGTTGGTGGATTCAACTTGGGCTATGACTTTAGCAAAATCTATTTCAATGAATACTTTGCAATCAAAAAAGACGTTGTGTCGAAGACCTATGTCAAGGGTAATCTTGCTACTGCGGAAGCCGATGCTTATGGTTACGATACTTTGACCCAAACCTTCGCTATTGTCACTCCAACCTCTTCTACTAGCGTCTCGGTAGCTGCTACTAACTAATCCTTGCTCGTCAAATAGTAGGGCTATTTCATTCTCATCTACTAAACAAGAAAAAAATCTTGAGTTAGTAGATGAAATGGATATAGCTCTACTTAAAATACGCCGGAAAACAACTGGATCTAGAGATAGTTTATGACTCTCTTTTAGAAAGAAGTTTAAGGAGTAATCTGAAAGTAATTGAGTTTGCCGATAAATCAGGTGGCACAAGCATGAAAAATCTATTAATCATCTCTGACTTAAGTTATTTAGAACCAATTAACGAAAGCAGCCTTGTAATAGGTGGTGGCAATGTTTACGCTGATACATTCGCGACAACAACAGCAGGTTATGGATCTGCCATCGCTGTTGCAGGTGGACTTGCCATTGGTGATGAGACTTATACAAATACTAGGGCTAACACAACGGTTAAAGATTTGGGTAGTCTTGAGTATAGTAGAGCCTCTGCAACAGGCACAGCCTATGCAAAGACTGGAAACCAAACTGCTTCATCTACAATTCGCAGCACTTCAATTTCATTTTTTGGGCATTAATAATCTCACCAGATAGGAAGAGGATGGATAATGCTGGGTTTCAGACATCCTCTCAGGAGGATTAGGAGGATCTAGTCTTAACGGACAAATATGGCAAGTATAATTGGTGAGGGAAAAATTATATGCAGATTGAGAAAATTGATAATTTTGAAACATTTAAGAAAATCAGAGAAAATTGGGATTCTGTATACGCGGCCGATCGTCAGGCTCAGTTCTTCTTATCCTGGATTTGGTTATCTGGATGGTTGCAGATGGTGCATGAGCCGTGGTTCATATTAGCTGCCAAACCAGATACCCACGATTCATCCTATGTGGCTTTTTTCCCTCTAAAAATTTTATTAACCCACCAGGATGGAGGCGGCTTTGAAACTGAAATCTGCATGGCAGGAAATAGCATGGCAGATTACACAGGACTTATTTGCCTGCCTGGTTATGAAGAAGAGGTAATTCCTGCTTTTGCTGCTTACATCCAGCAAAAGTTAGTATGGTCTAGTTTCAATGTAAAAAGTATTCTAGAAACAGATACACGGATGTCTCTCTTCTTGAGTAATTTCTCTGGCGATAGTTTTGAACTCAGTCAACTCCGCATTCAAAGTGTGAATGGAGAAGATCCCGATATTTATCTTGCTCCTTATGTTTCATTACCAGATGACTGGGAGCAATATCTGCAAAACTACGTCGGTGTCAATACTCGTCAAAAAATCAGACGCTTTTTAAGGAAAGTTGACAGATCTGATGAGTTTTATATCACCCACGTTGACGCAGAGAATTTGGAATCTCATATTGAGATACTACTCAAATTATGGGAGTCCAGATGGAAAAAGCAAAAAGGGGATACCTTTGAGGTAATCATGGGTTACAATCGCCTTATTTTACGTCATTGTTTTGAAAATAACTGTCTGTATCTTTCGGTTCTGTGGCAAGGAGACAAACCTTTAGGGGCGATCGCTAACTTTGTTGATTTTCAGCAAAAATCCATGCTATTTGTGATTACAGGTCGCGATCAAACCTTTAAAAATCCTCCACCTGGGCTGATCCTCCATGCTGATGCGATCCGATACGCGATTCAAAATGGATTTAAAGTGTACGACTTTTTAATGGGCAATGAGGAATATAAGTATTCTTTTGGAGCTAAAGATCGGCACATTCAGCATATCGTAGCCACATACAAGAATGGCCAGAACAGACAACAGGATGTTAGGGCTCTTCTTCCTTTAGCACTTCAGCTCGCTGTTCGGGATCATAGATCGAACCGACTCACCAAAGCTGAACAGGGATACCATCAGATTCTGAAAGCTCAATCAAATCACCCAGAAGCACTCTATGGACTGGGGGTGCTGATGAGGCAAAAAGGCGAGTACCAAACTGCCGAAAATTTCCTGAAAAATCTGCTTCAGGTGCAGCCAAATTCAATCAAGGCTCTATTTGGTTTGGGGAATTTATATCAAGCTCAAGATCGGTTATCCGACGCGATAGAAGCCTATCATCAAGTCTTAGCTCTACAGCCTGATGCGATCGCCGCATACAATAACCTTGGCTATGCTCTACAGCAGCAAGGCCAATCGGAAGATGCGATCGCCTGTTATCAAAAAGCACTAGAACTACAGCCTGATTGCGTTGAAGCTGACGTGAACTTAGCCAATGCGCTTCATGCTCAAGGAAAGCTCTCCCCAGAGAAACAAGCTCATTACGCGGCAACGAACAACGATTTAGGCTCGAAATGTAAACAGGCAGGCGATTTGAAAACAGCGATCGCCTACTATCGCCAATCCCTCTCTATGAAACCAGATTTAGCAGAGGCTCACTATAATTTGGCTCTGCTGCTGCAAGAACAAGGTGAACATCAAACTGCAACTATCTGCGATCAAAAAACTCCCATGCCAGCCTAGTAGTCCCCCAAGTTAGTTTTGATTAGTTTAAAAACAAGGAGCATTATGTTGATATTTGATTTGTCCTACCTCGAAAATGTTTCAGAAAACGACTTGATTTTAGGTGGTGCTGTATTGGGATTGGATGCCTTTTCATCAGTGGACAGTGGAAACACTTTGACTGCTACAGACATTATTTTGAGAAACAAAGGTAAAGTTACGAAAGCAACGGGTACAGGAACCGCTATAGCGATTGGCACTGATCCTCTAGCTGGTGTTGATGTTTACTACGCAGGCTTTGATAAAGTGAAAATCAAAAGTAATTCAGGAACAGGAGCAAACTATGCTTATGAGACTGTTACTGTCAAGGCGATGGACTTGCCACACTAACTTTCAGGGCTTGTAGTCAGGGCTTAAGTTCTTTTTAGCTTTTAATTATTGACCACTACGTCAGGGGTACGAGCGGGTTTCAGCCGAGGAAAAAGCCGATCGCCCCAACTCGCTGAATGCCAATTCTAATTACTTCCGCATCATGGCAGGTGCAGGGCGATCGCGATCGCCCTGCACCTGCCATGACTCCGCATCTATTCGATCGCGATCGTATTCAAATCGGCCAAATCCGTCGCCTTCCAGGCTGATGCAAGCCCCTCCAACTGCCGTTCCAAGTCCCCTCCCATCCGGTCAACCACAGTCATCAAACTGCTGCCAAACCCCGCTCTGCAAATCAAAATTCAGGAACGGGAGCAGCGGTGTGTCGATCGGCCCTCAACACCAGCAAGCGCGCGCCCGGATACAAAGAGTGTAAAAATTGAAAACTTGCGTAAATCGGATAATTTCAAACAAATCTGCCAAATTGGCAACATACCTCTAATTAGTCCAGATATATTAGGTAAATCGAAATAAAACACGGTTTTTGCTCATATTTAGCAGTCCGCCCTAATATTTTTTGAGTACGGGCGAGTGCAAGGAAGGTGCAGTTTAAATTTATACAAGCCTTTTGAGGGTGATGGCGATGGCTAAATCAAATGCCCTTGGCAATCAGTATCGCCCAGATTGGTATTGGTAACAGTTTTGTTCCACCCTACTTTAGGGATGCACCAAGGTTCATTTATTAAAAACATTTCAGTCTTTAGTTGGAAGTCAAAAGCAATTGTTTCACTCTCTTTAAAATCCTACATTGGCATTCATTGAGATTGGCAATGTCGGCTCTCGTGCAAGTGCTTTTCGTCTTTACATACAGGTAAAAGGAGATAAATCACGATGCCTCCATTAGATTCATTAGCTCCTGAGCCCTTAAATAATATTGTTGGAAACAGCAATAGTTTAAACACCTTGAATTCGTTGGTGAATAACCCTGGTGCGGGCAGCAGCAGTAGTTCCAGCACATCTAGTGCCTTTGTAGATAACAGCGGTGCAGGCAGTACCAGCAGCGCGACAGCCACTTCCCCAACGGGAACCAGTACCAGTAGTGAGACTGCTTACGCTGCGGGGGCTACCTCTAGCAGCGGGAGCGCACAAGCGCAAACTTCTTCCGTTGCTCCGCCAACTACTAGCGCCACAGCTTCGGCTCCAGCAGCAACGCCAGCGCCAACGCCAGCGCCAACACCAGCGCCAGCGCCAACACCTGCACCAGCCCCAACGCCAGCGCCAGCGCCAACACCAGCGCCAGCACCTGCGCCGTTAGGAGACAGCAGCGGTGCCAGTAGTAGCAGCACCGCGACAGCGACTTCTCCGACAGGGAGCAGCAGCAGCACTCAGACAGCATCGGCTCCCGGTGGCACTTCTAGTAGCGCGAGCGCCTCAGCTAGCAGTGGTTTAGATACTCCGCCGACTACTAGCGCCACAGCAGCAACACCAGCGCCAACACCAGCGCCAACACCAGCGCCAACACCAGCGCCAACACCAGCGCCAACACCAGCGCCCGCACCAGCACCAGCGCCCGCACCAGCACCAGTGGCTGAACCAGCGCCTGCACCAGCGCCAGCGCCTTCAGATAGTAGCAGTTCGAGCGAAACGAGCTCGATCGCCAATAATCAAGGCGTTACCAACAACAGCAGCGCGACAGTAACTTCCCCTGCAGGCAGTAGCACTAGCACTCAGACAGCCTATACTCCGGGAGCTACTTCTGGCAGTGCAGAAGCAACCGCTGCTACAGGCGCTCCACCAACAACTAACATCACAACTAACATCGCAACACCAGCGCCCACACCAGCCCCAATACCAGCGCCAGCGCCAGCGCCCGCGCCCGCACCAGCGCCAACACCAGCGCCAACACCGCCAACACCGCCAACACCGCCAACACCCTCAAATAATGAGGATGCGATCGGTACGGGTGGTGGTGACAGCAGCGCGATCGCTTCTAATCCCACAGATAACAGTAACAGCAATAATTCGATCGCACTTCCCGATCGCAATACGAACAACAGCAATGCTGACACAACCCCGCTTCCAGAAATGGTCCCCCCAGAAAACTATCCTGCAGCATTAACTATCACCTACGACAGCAACGGCGACGGATATTGGTTGGGCACCAGCGACAGCGATGTGATTATTTGCGGTAGCGGGATCGATCGAATTTTTGCAGGAAGCGGCGAGGATATTGTCACAGGTAACAGAGGTGATGATGCGATCGATGGAGGCGATGGAAACGACACTTTGCGGGGAGGAAAAGGCCAAGATTTGCTGAGCGGTGGCAACGGCGACGATTTGCTTTGCGGCGACTTCGGCAGCGATACATTGATTGGAGGTAGCGGCGCTGATACCTTTGCCTTTAGACCCGAAACAGCGAGTGCAGCAGCTAATCCATTGTTAGCAGATCGAGTCGTTGATTTCAATCCCGCTCAAGGCGATCAAATTGGGCTGATAGGGGGACTTTCGGTAACAGACTTGACACTCGTCGCGTTTGATACTGACGGTGACGGTACGGCAGACGCGACTCTGGTCAAGTTTAGTTCAAATAATGGCGATCGAATTTTAGCAGTTGTTTTGGGAACAGTTAACGCAGCGGGTGCAACAACTTTGAGCAATGCTGATTTTATTAGTTTGCCAAATGACATCTTGTAGCTAACCGTTAACCGTTAACACCAACTACCCCGCAGGAATCGTCGGGGGATGAAGTTAATAAATTTATATAAGTTGAGAGAGAAAGATGAAGGACTTTTACGGGCCATTGATTGAAGCAAGTGAAATCATCGAACAACTCAGACAAGAGCAGCAAATAAAGACATTTAGTCAAAAGGTTTTGCAGAAAAAAGTTATTGAGAAAGCAGCCCGGGAACGGGGGTTAACTGTGACTCCCGACGAAATTCAAGCTGTGGGCGACCAACTCCGCCGCCAGAAGCGGTTGGAGAAAGCGGCGGATACGATTGCTTGGCTGGTCGATCAGATGATTTCTGTAGAAGATTTAGAGGCAGGGATTCGCGATCGGCTACTTGCCCAAAAACTAGCAGAACATTTGTTTAGCAAAGAAGTAGAAAAATTTTTTGTTCAAAACAAATTGCGATTTGACCAAATAAATTTTTATCAAATAGTTGTTGCCAACCCGCAGGTTGCCAGAGAACTATTTTATCAAATTAAAGAAGGAGAAATCAGCTTTTTTGATGCCGCTCACTTTTACGACATTGACGAAAATCGTCGGCATTTATGCGGTTGCGAAGGCAAGGTTTATCGGTGGGGTTTAAAACCAGACATAGCCGTCGCCGTGTTTAGCGCTCAACCCGGAGAAGTAATTCGTCCAATTAAAACTGACGCAGGATATCACTTATGTATGGTTGAAAAATTTATCCCTGCGGAATTAACCCCTGAACGGTATCAAGAAATATTGCACAATATGTTTGACGAATGGCTGTCTAATGAGGTCAATTATTTATTGTACAATCAATCAGATAATTTACGCAGCGCGGGCGAAACCGACATCCCTCTCACAACAGAAAAGATGCCTATCTAAAACGTAGGGTGCGAATAGCACAGAGATACCTAATTTGTCGCGATCAAAAACCCACATAATTTTGCCGCCACCAAGCGCGCACCAATTTAATCTCCTCAAAGGTATAACGTTGTTCCAAAAACTCATAAATGGCTCTCAGTTTCTCATCCCCCATAACTTCAATTGCGTACACTATCGCCTGCTGGCGTTCCGATTGCACCAACAAATTTATATCAACTTCCCGCCCCATCTCCATCAATTCTACCAGATGCCCAGAAATAGTATTAGGACTCATACCCCGTGCATTGGCTATTCCTTGAACTGTCAAACCTTGTCGGTATAATTCCCAGGTTTGCATCTGCGAATAAGACGCAACGTTGGAAGGATTGGGAAGATTGGCGACATCAGAAGATGCAGCACCAGTTGGCAATCCTTGTTCTTTGCAAAAATTGCGAATTGCCTCCAAGAAAACCTTGCCGTACTTATCTCGCTTGTTGATACCAACGCCGTAAACATCCTCGAATTCGGTGAGATTTTGCGGGCGTTTTTCTGCCATGTCTCGCAAGCTTTTGTCAGCAAAAACTACGTAAGGTGGCACAAATTGTTCGTCGGCAATTTGTTTGCGGAGACTTCGCAATATTGCAAACAATCCTTCAATTTCTACTGCCAAAGAACGAGTTTTTTCTTGCACTTCTCGTTTGGGTTCAACAGCAATTTCAACTTGGCGTTGACGTTTCATGATTTGCCAACTTTTCTCGTTGAGTTTCAAAATTGGAAAACCATCAGTTTTTTCGTCTAAAAAACCTTGATTTAACAGCGAACGACATAACATTTTCCACTCGTCTAAACTTCTATCTTTGCCAATTCCATAAGTAGAAAGTTGGTGGTGCTGGTATTGCAAAACTTTTTGATTTTTAGAACCGCGTAATACGTCAATAATGTGATTCATGCCAAAATTTTCTTTGCACCTCGCCACGCAAGAAAGAAATTTCATTGCCTCAATTGTCCAGTCTTCTACGGGTTTTTGATGGCAACAGTTATCGCAATTGGCGCAATTCCCGGGGAATGAATCTCCAAAATAATTTAACTGGATTGTGCGGCGACAATCGCTGGATTCGGCATAGTTAATAACTCGTCGCAACTGTTGGCGGGCAATTCGCTGTTCTTGCTGGTCGGGTTTTTGCTCAATGATGTATTCGATGGTCTTGACATCACCGAATCCAAAAAATAAGGTGCAATGGGATGGTTCGTTGTCTCGGCCTGCGCGACCGGATTCTTGATAGTATCCTTCAAGATTCTTGGGTAAGTCGTAGTGAATTACAAACCGCACGTCTGGTTTGTTAATGCCCATACCAAAGGCAATTGTGGCTACCATTACTTGCACGTCGTCGCGAATGAAGCGGGTTTGATTGGTTGTGCGATCGATATCGTTCATCCCGGCATGGTAGGGTAAAGCTGCGATGCCACTTTGCTGCAATTTGTAAGCTACTTCTTCAACTTTTTTGCGGCTGAGACAGTAGATAATTCCCGAACCGCCTTTTTTTTGGATGATTTGCAAAACTTCGGCAAAACTGTGTTTGGTTTTGGGGCGAACTTCGTAGTATAAATTGGGGCGGTTGAAGCTGGCGACGTGGATGTAGGGATTTCGCAGAGTTAGCTGCTGGATGATGTCTTGGCGGACGCGCTCGGTGGCGGTGGCCGTTAGTGCCATAATGGGAATGTCGGGATATCGATCGCGCACTCGCTGCATTTGCCTGTATTCTGGTCGAAAGTCGTGCCCCCATTCCGAAACGCAGTGGGCTTCGTCGATCGCAAATGCCGAAATTCCTAACTTATTTGCTACTATATCTAAAAACGGTAAAAATCTCTCGCCGAGCAAGCGTTCCGGTGCAACATAGAGCAATTTAATCTTACCTTCGAGAATTGCTGTTTCGCGCGATCGGGTTTCCTGAGCGCTCAAAGTGCTGTTGAGAAAAGTCGCCCCAATTCCATTATCCTGCAAAGCTTCTACCTGGTCTTGCATTAGAGCAATTAACGGCGAAACCACTACTGTCAATCCCGGTTTCAACAGTGCCGGTAATTGAAAACACAAAGACTTGCCACCGCCCGTCGGCATGACAATCATCATATCCCGTTTTTTTAAAGCAGCTTCGACAATTTCCTGCTGCCCCGGGCGGAAAGAGTCATAGCCAAAAAAATGTTTTAGAGCTTGTTCAAGGGACAGCGGCACAGAAGATATTGGCGGATTCGACCGTGACATTTGCAGTAGTTGGTTGTTGGCTTCAAAACTATTCTATGCTTTTTGAGCACCAATACAGTTACAATAATTGAGAATCTCAATTTAAGCAGATAAACTGATGCCGAAAGCAATTTGGAATGGTGCCGTTTTGGCCGAGAGCGACAAGTGCGAAATCGTAGAAAACAACTATTACTTCCCCCCGGATGCCATCAAACGCGAGTTTTTCAAGGATAGCAGCACTCACACTACTTGCGGTTGGAAAGGTGTCGCTAGTTACTACAGTGTCGAAGTGGACGGACAAGTTAATAAAGATGCTGCTTGGTACTATCCTACTCCGAAAGAGGCTGCTAAAAATATTGCAGGATATATTGCTTTTTGGAAAGGAGTTAAGGTAGAGGCTTAGGTTTTTTCCGCAGGTTTGTTAGCTGGCGATTCCGACAGGCCGCCAGGGAATTAATTCCCTGGCTCATAGCTGAAGTCGTCTTAAGACGACTGTGTAAATTAGGGAGGAATAACATAAGTTGCGATGAGTTCAAATAAAAATAATATCTAATATCTACTGATAGCGATTGCTCCTCTGATAATTGTCAATCCTTTAAAATATAGGATAGAGCTTAATTAAATTCAATACCATAACCGCTATATTTAACAGTCCTCTTTGAGAGGACTTTCGCTATGAGACGGGGGTTTTGAACCCCCGGCGGACTGTTGGAGAAGCGAAAGCATCCTCAAATTTTAATTTTCCCAAGCGGCGGCAGCTTCCCATCCCAAACCGCGACGAACAACAATCGGTTCGCTTTCTGTTAAATCAAGAATGGTAGAAACTTGATATCCCGGATCGGAACCGTCATCGACAATGACATCTACTAACTTTGACAAACAGTCAAAAAGTTCAGCTTTGCCAAAGCTTTCTGCTTTTGCTGAAGACACCGGTGCTGCACCTTCATCGTCAGTGGTAATGTGAGCGGAAGTTGAAATAATCGGATTTCCCAAGGCTTCCAACAGTGTAAAACAAAGCCGCTGGTCGGGAACGCGAATTCCCGTGGTTTTGCGTTTTGGGTTCATTACCAACCGCGGCACTAATTTGGTAGCTGGCAGCAAAAATGTGTAAGGCCCGGGAATTAATCGTTTGATAATTCTGTATGCTTCATCAGTGACGACAGCATACTCTGCGATATTTGACAGAGAGGAACACAGGAACGTTAAAGGCTTATCATTGGATAGTTGCTTGATCTGCCTGACTCGTTCTACAGCAGACTTGGAGTTGAGATCGCAGCCGATCGCGTAAACTGTATCTGTCGGATAAAGCATCACTGCCCCATCTTTCAGAGTTTTTGTAATCTTCTCGATCCGGTCTTTTTGCGGTGCAACAGGATGCACTTCGTAAATAGTTGCCATGTTAAGCTATTGCAGGCTAAGTGGGCGATCGAAATATCGAATGAAACAATCAATGCTGAAAATTAATTGTTAATAATGAATAAAATAGCTTATTTTGACTGTCCCACCGGCATTGCTGGCGATATGTGCATCGGGGCTCTCGTCCACGCCGGCGTTCCTTTAGACTACCTAATCGAAAAACTCAATTTGCTCGGCATTTCGACAGAGTACCAGTTGCGGACGGAATTAGTCCATCGGAATACTCAACAAGCAACTAAATTTTATGTCGATTTAAGTGGCGATTTATGGTTAAAACCCACAAATCCCGCTACCCAACTCGATCCCTCGGAAACGGAATCCCCGACTTTTGACGCCCGCCGCCACCATCATCACGGGGAAGAACATTCTCACAGTCACGGCGAAGCAGATGCCGAAATTAGCCACACTCATCACCGCCATTTGCCAGAAATCAAGCAGATTATTGTCTCTGCAAAATTGCCTCCGCGCGTGGAAGCCTGGAGTTTGGCCGTATTTGGGAAATTAGCAGAGGCAGAAGGTGCCGTACACGGTATCCCCGCAAGCGAGGTTCACTTTCACGAGGTGGGGGCGACGGATGCAATTATTGATATTGTCGGTACTTGTTTGGGTTTGGATTGGTTGGATATTGACGAATTTTACTTTTCGGCGATGCCGACTGGTGGGGGTACGGTGAAGGCGGCCCACGGTAAGTTAGCGGTGCCGACGCCGGCGGTGATGCGGTTGTGGGAAACGCACCGAGTGCCGGTTTACAGCAACGGGATCGATCGCGAATTGTGCACGCCTACGGGAACTGCAATCGCCTGTACTCTCGCCTCCGGTTTCGGCCCGCCGCCGCCGATGCAAATTCAGGCGATCGGTTTGGGTGCAGGTTCTCGAATGCTGGCAATTCCTAATATCTTGCGCCTCTGGATTGGGGAGAAGGCACAGAGTAGTTCGGCAACTAGCACTGTAGGTGATGTAACGGATGTTAGAAAGATGGAAGAAGGAAGAGGGAAGTTTTTAAACAATACTCAATTCCCAATTACGGACTCCCAATTACCGATTACCAATTCCATAGAAACTATTGCGGTACTGGAAACGCAAATTGATGATTTGAGTCCGCAGGCGATCGGCTATGTTTTTGATGCTTTGTTTGCCGCCGGAGCTCTGGATGTTTTTACTGCCCCAATAGTGATGAAAAAGTCGCGGCTGGGGGTTTTGTTAACTGCGATTTGTTATCCCGAATTTGAGGATGCTTGCGAAGCTGCGATCTTTCGCGAGACTACTACTTTGGGAATTAGGCGATCGACTCAACAGAGAACTATTCTGCACCGGGAAATCCAGACAGTTCAAACAGAATACGGTGAAGTGCAAATAAAAGTTGCGAAGTCTGGACAAACGATTGTTAACGTGCAGCCGGAATACGAAGATTGCGCGGAAATTGCCCGACTTAAAAATATTAGCTGGCGCGAAGTTCACCGCTTGGCGCTGCAAAGTTGGTACGATCGCACTTAATCAGTTCGCGATCGCACTCAGACAAAGAAACCGGGTTTTTTACTGAATCTGCTGGGCACAACGCAGTATTTTCGTAAAAAACCCGGTTTCTGACCACCCCTGCGTAAATCCTAAGAGCAATCAAAGCCTCTGATATCGGTTTTGAGATGACTGGATAAATTCAGCCGATTAACGGCAGGATAATCTGTCTGGTTTGCTGTTCGATCGCGCAACCAAGCTAAAATATTGCCGAGGTCTTGTTTGAGTTGAATTGCAGTTTCAAAATGGGTTAATAGACGTTTAATGAAAGGATACAAAATCAGTTGAATTTATGAGTAGCCGATCTAGTCTTGGGTTGGGGATTCAATTAAAACATGAGTTTTCAATAAGTTAAGTTTGTTTGGGATAATTTCTTGCTCAGCAGTTTGGAGCAAGCGTTCTCTGACATACTCGACGATCGCCGGTTGTAGCATTAAACTTGTTGATTCGGTATCATTGAGCGATCGCCGATCTTCAATGAGCGATCGTTCAGCCAGCGCCTCCAATGCTTCCATCAGTTGCCGTCCCGAAACTTTGGGCAAAATTTCCGCTTTTAACTTCGCAGGGGTCGCTCCTTCTTGATTAATGGCGATCCAGTACATAATTTTTTGTTGCAGGGGTGACAAGCGATCGAACTGGCGATCGAGCAAATCCCACAAGTCGCTAAAAACAGTATTTCCTTGCACTAAAAATGCGTGAATTTCACCGCCAAAAAGTGTTTTAATAGTCGTTGCAGCAAGTTTGAGGGCGAGGGGATTGCCGCCAAAGTAGTTGACCAGAACTTGACACTGCAATAGCGTTGCCTTTAATCCTTTGGCCGCGAGGATTTGCTGGCATACTGGCGGTGAAACTCCGAAGAGGTTGAGCGATCGCACTGGTAAATTTTCGCCCGATCGCACAGCAAACCCGCCCGGTTTTTCTCGTCCGGTTAAAATCAGACAACTTTGGTGAGGTTCGTCAGCAATGCACGCAAATAAATGTCGGTAATCTTCATATCCTTGTTGATATTGTCCGCTGCGATTTCCCCCTTGCAAAATCGACTCTAGATTGTCTAAAATTAACAAACAGCGTTTTTGCCGCAACAGTTCCATGAGAACAGGAATAGAGTTATTTGTTGTCGCTTCAGAACCTGTTAAAATCGGTAAGATATTGCTGAGGATAGCATCTAATGGCGGTGCTTGCTGCAAACTCCGCCAGATAACAAATTCAAATTGAGATTGAATTTGCTGAGCGAGTTTGACAGAGAGAGAAGTTTTGCCGATACCGCCAAGTCCAAAAATACCAACCAGACGAGTAGAATTGCCGCTAATCCAAGTTTCTAATGTTTCCAGTTCCTGTTGCCGGTTGTAAAATTGGGAAACATCGATCGCTTCTCCCCAATCTTGAGTGCTGCTATCTGCTTCGCTAGCGTGCAAGATGCCCGCACTGCGATGCTGGTAGCGGCGCAAGACTGCCTGCAGATTTTGCTTTGAGATTTTTTCGCCAAGAATTTGAGAGAGTTTTCGCCACAAATGCGAACCGACTTTTTTGATATAGTCATGTTCGTAAAGTAAGCCATCGGCTATCTCTTGATAAGAGTGTCCCTCCCAAGTTTCCAGAAAGACGCGGGATTGAATGTCATTGAGTTTTTGCTTTTTGTTTGCGGATTGTAACAGACTATCAACTAGGGCGATCGCTTCTTGTCCTTTCATAGCTTGCCATTTTGACCTATTCAGTAAATTTACTGATGTTTCATGAGTGGGAGTTGCTGTTCAGGAAAAAAAACAAATTGACTGAATTAACCGCAAGGTAATCCTTTTTATACTTGGCAGTTTAAACCGCATCTACACAAACAAAGTCCGCCTTCCGAAACTAAGAAATAAGGGGATATTAACCCGGATTGGGGATGAGGTTAATTGCACAATCTCAGATATCAAATCTCAAATCGATTGAGTGAATTTACTTAAGTTTACAAAAGCTAGTCACTTTTTCTCACCGGCAGGGCGATCGGGGTGGTTTATTCTTTGAGTTAATGCAGAGCAAAAGCTATTCAGGCTATTCAAAACTAAAGCTTGTCACTTTTTCTCACCGGCAGGGCGATCGGGAGTGCGTTATCAATAGGTTAGACCGTAAGGTTAACTGTTGTTCACTCTAAACAACATTTGCAACTGTATTCACGTACTTGAAGAAGACAACTATGACTACGTACACTGTTCAATCTGGAGATACTCTGTCAGTTATTGCTCAAAAATTCTATAACGATGCTAATTTATGGCAGAGAATTTATGAGGCTAACCGTGGCATTATTGGACAAGACCCAGATCGGATTTTTCCAGGGCAAAATCTTGTAATTCCTGGTTTTACTAATGCTAGCGGTAGTCCTAGAACATACACTGTTCAACCCGGAGATACTCTGTCAGTTATTGCTCAAAATTTCTATGGCGATGCTAATTTATGGCAGACAATTCATGAGGCTAATCGTAGCGTTATTGGACAAGATCCCGATCAAATTTTTCCCGGACAAAACCTTGTAATTCCATAACTTAAGATTAGAAATTGAAACTAATCTTTGACTGGGTGGCATCTACTCTACTATCTTCGCTAGAAAATTGAAAATTTATACTAAAAATGCACTTCGTTATATCGTCTCTATAGTATGAGGTTGTGGTCGTATGTTGCTTGTACTTCATCTAGAAGAATTAGAACCTGTTTCTTAGCAAAGAAAGCGAAGGAGAAGACCAATGCCACAAGATCGCGATCCAGTAGAACGTGTTGTTGATGCAGTTTGTGAACGGGTAGATCGATTCAGAGAGGATGTCGGACACGCATTGAATGGTGATTTCGATCGTATTAGCGAAGATACAAAGCGCGACCTTGCCGAATCTATTCGAGATTCTATGGATGGTAGATCTCGCGTTGATATACCCGTTAACGATCGAGTAACTGTTCAGGGTCGTCGAGAACGAGATCAGTCTGTCAGTGTCGGTATCAGGGTTGATTTTCCATAATGTAACTCACTCACTTTTTTTCACCGACAGAGGCATCAGGCTTTAGTTGTTCAATTTTTATTTAGCTTACAAAGGAGAAACTTACAATGGCTGGTTTTGAAATTGTGTCTGAAGTGTCTACTAGAGAAACTGATTTTGATGGTACCAGGCATGATGCCTGGTCTGATTGGACTTCCAACACCGCTCCTGCTGACCACGTAATTAACCAAAATGAAGTGAAGGTGGAATGGCTTTCCGATAACGGGTCAGAAAATACTCACGAGATAATTTATGAAAATTTAGTTGAAATCATACCAGGAACAGGGATTAAGTTGCCACAAACAATCAAGGTTCGGACGTATGCACGGAGTCCAAAGGGAAAGTTTTGGGTCGGTCGAGGTTGGTCAAAGGTTAAAGTCACAGGGACGTATGTGAAGTATAGGTGAGTTGCAATTGCTAGTTAGCAGCAGGTACACAGTGCAGACCCGAACCTCGTCACTCGTTCATCTCCTCACAAAATAACGGGAAATGAAGATTGCAAGTGCGATCGCTCTTTCCCGCTAGTTCAGCAATAAATAAGTGATGATTTAGTTAAATTTTAGGCGTTGCTGATTTACGGTATGCAAGGCAAAATATGCAAGTCATAGAAACCTTTTTCGACACAGTTTATGGATTTTAAACTGATTTTTTCATACCTGATTAAGCAACGCCAAATTTTAACCTTTTATGTAGTCAATAAAAAGACACTTTTTTATAGCGTCGAGACTCAACCAAAGTTTTCGGAACATGGAAAGGAATTTGCCAAATATTTCCAGGAATATAACGGGAAATACTCGACAATGCGAGCCATGAGTTTTACTGTGTTGATTGCAGCGATAGTGTTTGGCGCAATCACAATAACTAGCAATAATTCTGAGGGCAAATACATTACAACTGCTTTTTTTGTTGCTGCTTTTGCTCCAAAAGCTGTTCAAAGATTTGCAGAACGTGCGTAAGTAAAGTTGAGTTAGATGGAGGATTAAAGCAGCCGCAGCGCTTGTAAAATCTGTTGTTGCCACAGCTCTAAATTTTGTATATTTGAGCTACCATCTATCTGAACGATCGCCCTTATTTGCTCCATCAGCTCGATCGCCGCCAATACACCAAGCAGCTAGCTCTTAGCGTGACGATCGCACCTCGTCACTCGTTCATCTCCCCACCAAATAACGGGATATGAAGGTGAAGAGTACGATCGCCATCTTTCACTTTTTTAAATTATAGACAAGCGCACTTGAACGATATACAATAGAAACGGTTGGGTATTTTCATCCGTAAAGGCATTTGAGACGTTACTTTTAATGAAAACTCAATATTACACTGCCGCCAGCTTAGATGGTTTTATTGCTGATTCACACCACTCTCTCGATTGGTTGTTTCAGTTCGGCGAGGCGGAAGACAGCTATCCTAATTTCATCGACGAAGTAGGGGCAATAGCAATGGGAGCAACTACTTATGAATGGATTCTGACCCATCAGATTAATGAAGGTGCCGATCGTCCCCAAGCATGGTCTTATGAACAACCGGCTTGGGTATTTACCTCTCGGATTTTGCCTGCGATCGAGGGTGCAGATATTCGATTTGTCAAAGGGGATGTCTTACCTGTGCATCAAGAGATGATGGCGGCGGCAGGAAATAAGAATATTTGGCTTGTAGGAGGTGGCGATCTGGTTGGTCAATTCTACGATCGCGGGTTGCTTGATGAGGTAATTGTGTCAATTGCATCGGTGACACTTGGTAGCGGAGCACCTTTGCTACCGCGCACGATCGCAACACCCCCGCTAAGACTTTTATCCGCGAAGGTTTATGGAGATGCCTTCGCAGAGTTGCACTATGAAGTTCCTGTCCGGCCAGATCGCACAACTGCTTAATCTTTAAAGCAGCCGCCGCGCTTGTAAAATCTCTTGTTGCAACAGCTCAAAAGTGTGAATTTTTGAGTTATCATCTCTCTCAACGATCGCCCTTATTTGCTCCATCAGCTCGATCGCCAGCGGTACCCCAAGCTGCAATTGTTCCAAGACATCCCGCTGAGCAAAAACGGTTTCCGGTGTTCCTTCTAAAATCAATTTTCCTCGATCCATTACAAACACCCAATCAGCCCAGCGGTAGATGAAATCGAGGTCGTGACTTGCTAACAGAATGGTGGTTCCGGCGCTGTGAATTTGTTGGAGTAAACCGATAAGTTGTCGGGTGTGACGCGGATCGAGATAGGCGGTAGGTTCATCTAGCAGCAGCAGTTTGGGCTTGAGAACCATGATATCGGCGATCGACACCCGCTTTTTCTGCCCTAAACTGAGATTGTGAATTGGTTCGCGGGCGAGTTCGCTTAGATCGAATTGGTCGATCGCCTGCTGTACCTGTTGAGCAATTTCGGATTCTTTTAAGCCTAAATTGTACAATCCGTAGGAGATATCTTCTTCTACCGTCGAAGCTACTAATTGATGTTCGGGGTTTTGAAAGACGAGTCCGATTTGTTGGCGCAGTTTCGTCAAAGATTTGCGATCGTAGCGCAAGGGTTCACCGTGCCAGCTAATAATTCCCTGTTGCGGTTGATACAAGCCATTTGCTAACAAAAAAAAGGTGGTTTTGCCGCAGCCGTTTTGACCGATTAGCCCGCAGCGTTTCCCAGCGGGTACTTTGAGATTTAAACCCTGAATAGCCACTCGCGAACCGCAGGGATAGGAGTAGGAAATGCCAGCGAATTCGAGAATCCATTCAGACATATTTGTTATTTGTTATTTGTTATTTTTTATTTAGCCTTGTTCCCAGGCTCTGCCTGGGAATAAATACCCGGAGGCTATGCCTCCAATTACCGATTACCGATTACCGATTTCTATTGTATAGAAATCCTTGCAGGAGTCGTAAACTTTTACCCCACCCCAACCCTCCCCTTATCAAGGGGAGGGAGTAAGAAATTCACACAATTTGTATCAGCCTCGATCGGATTTTGACAACTGCCAAAGTTGCATTTCATAACAGAGATGTTGCTCAAAAAGTTGACTTGCATCCAATCCTTCAACCACCAGCTTCTTGAACCAGCGACGAAATATCCAGCGCAGGAATTTGTGGACGGGGGGAACTGCGATCGCAATTAAATCCGCAACATAAATCATTGTGTTCAGTCCATACCTGCGGAAAGTATCTACATACAGGTCAATCGTCGGTAAAATATGAGCCGAAATATCCTCAGTTTTTACTACATTGAACCCCGCTTGCATCAATGCAATCTGAAGCTCTTTCACCACGTGACAGTTAGAAAACATTCCCTCTGTATAGTTAACATCAGAGCGCATCATATCGGCAAGCAGTACATAACCACCAGGATTGAGGACAGTGGCAGCACCCTTAGCAATATCAACAGCCGACATATACTGGCTACTTTCGCTAAAGAGAATAAGATCGTAGAAATGGGTTGCTTTGAAGTCTTCAAACCTCGTGAGGTGGAAGATTGCCCGATCGTCCGTACACTTGAGAAAGCGCTGTTGTTGGAACGGATCGGGTGCGAGTCCCTCCACTCGAAAACCTCGATCGAGCAAATAAGCCGCATTTCCCCCTATCCCGCATCCTACATCCAGCACGGTTTTGATGTCTTTGGGGATCAAATCCAAGAGTTTATCTGTGTAAGCTTGCTGAGCGATGCGCAGCCGCGCGATCGTGAGTTCCTCAGCAGGCACAGGTAGGGTTTTCCAATAACCGTAGTGAAGGTAGGGCGAATCTGTCAGGCCCAAATAGTAATTAAGCGCTGCATTTTGGTAGCGAGTTACTTTGGAAATTTCGATTGATTTTGGCTGCGACATTGGGAAAATTTAGTAAGTTTTAGGATTGCGGGCAGAGTTGAAATTCTTCCCAGCGCTTGCATACCTGTTCATAGCACTCAACAGGAGAAATTGCCAACTTTTGCAACAAATTAATATCAATCTGAGCGTTGGCGATCGACAAAAATATAATTGCTTCCTTTGGCTCGTAGCCAGCAATGATTTGGAGCAGATTTAAAACAGTGTTTTCCTCTATTTCTAGTTGTTGCAAATAAACGGTTGCTTCCAAGTCGGAAATAAATTCCAGATCGTACTTTATAGTATCTACGCTCCAATTCACAGAGGGGTTAATGGGAGTATTGATTTGGCAAGCAACCAAGCCTCGCCCTCGATGCAAAAAACCATTCCAAGCAGTATATCCGATCGACAAAATATTCTGATGAATAAACAAGTTTTGCCAGTACCCAAAACTACCCTGCCAAACACTATCTTCCACTCGCATTTCTTTTCATTTCCATTAAAATACAATATGCTTTAGAACGCCCATCAAATTACATCAGCGTTCATCTGCGTTTATCGGCAGATATCTGCGGTTAAAAAATCCCAATCCAATAATAAAAAAAATAATAAACTCACCATCATCCATACCTCGCAGATGAAAAACATGATTGCAAACAAATCGGCGGGCATTCTGACTCAGAGAAGCAAGAATCTCCTTACAGTTGCGGGACAGCGCCGGATTCGCACCGAACTTTCCCCCTTACGTCTGATGGCTGTTCTCCATCAGAGCCGATCGATATACGGGAATATTACCACTATTTGGAACATTTGACAAAAAACCGTCCGCCTATTCACCAAACTCAATATTTTCATACAAATTGGCCAGCGAAATTTCCACAGCAACAGATGTTAAACTCAACCGATCGCCCATACAGCTATATTCCGAAAAAATCCACTTATTCGCATCTGTTTTAGAATATTGCTCCACCCGCAGCCGATATTGAGCGATAAATAAATACTCTTGAAAACTAGGAATACTGCGATAAGCAGCAAACTTTTCATCGCGGTCATAAGCTTTAGTACCTTTAGATAGCACCTCAGCAATAAACACGGGATTAGTAATTGTATCCGTCCGTCCAGATTGCAGCTCGATCGGGCGCGCTACCACCATCGCATCCGGGTAAGTATAATTATTAAGCTGGGAAATCCACAGCCGCTGATCCGAACCAAAAGTCCGATACGGTTTCCCTTTTAACGCCAGCTTCAGCGCAACAACTAAATTAGTGGTAATTTCATTGTGATTCGGTGTACCGCCAGCCATCAGAACAATGTCCCCATTGATAAATTCATGCCGATCCAGAGAATTGATTTCCAATTCTAGATATTCCTCAGCCGTGTAGGTTTTGGTTTCAACTGGCGCGATCATATATAACGCTCTCTTTTAATCTACTTATTTTAGTTTATCTTTAAAATTTTCCTAATTCAAGACAAAAGTAGATTTCAATCATGCGAATAAACAGGCAAGATGCCTGTGAAGCGAAGAGGGAATTTTCTGGTGGGGCGGGCAGGATGGTCCCCCCTGAAAGGCTGATTGAGAATGTGCAAGATGTGAGGGCGATCGCACTTAACAAGCTTACCGCAGCGGGACAAAGTTATAGCCAGTGCTTCCTCCTTGTTTAACTTGCACTAAAATCGGCTTATTAGCCCGATCGCCCGTGGGCAAAAACTTCACATCCTCGCTCGATCCTGCTGCCGAGAAATTCGGATTTCTGAGTGCTTGTTGCAACCCGAACCGCGTATTGCTTTGACGCAAGCCGGCGATGACAGCTTGAGTCGCGTCAAAACTCGTTGCTGTTCGCCAATTTACTACTCCTCCCCAGCGCTGACTGGCATTTTTAGGAAATGGATTGTTGGGATTAGTTTCAGGATGCCAGGGAACGGGCAAAACAAGCCCGTCAACGTCCTTTTGCCCGTCTTTTAGCGTTTGAAAGGTGTAAAGAGTTGAACTGCTGTAAAGCGCTAATTTGCCTTGATTTGCACGGGCTAGATCGATCGCGCGATCGATGCGATCTACGTGGGATGCTAGCATCAATCCTTGTGCACCTTGGCTAACAGCATCCGCGATCGCAGCGTTAGGATTAAATGTCGGCGCTGACAAGTCGCAGACAATAGGAACTAATCTGCCACCTGATGCTAAAAGAGAGGCAATAAATTCATCCTTAAACGAAGCTTTACCAGCAGCTTGAGAGTCGTAGCAGAAGGCAATATTGCTTTTGCCGACTTGTTTGACGATATACTCTGCTAAAGGAGCCGTCATCGATCGAGTATTGGGGACTGTCCGAAAAATATAGCTGCCAAAACCTGACAAATTATTCGTACTGCTGGTAGGTGTGATCATTACCAGTTTCTTTTCCTGATAAATTGGAGCGGCTGCTAAAGAGGCATTGCTGTCATTATGTCCGATTACCGCTAGAATTTTCGGGTCATTTGCTAAGGCGGCTGCAACTTCTTTTGCAACTTCTGGACGGTTGTTGTCATTGACAATTTCAACTTGCAAACCGGCACCGTTAATTCCTCCTATAGCGTTGATTTCATCTTGAGCTTGGGCGACACCTCGGAGGATTTCTTGGGCAACATTGGGGTTGCTGCCGCTCGGCACGCTGACGGCAATTTTCAGAGAAGTGCGATCGCTTACTCTCGCATTATTCAAATAGATTACCGTTTCCGGATCGTTGCGATTTTGTTGCAGCGAAGCCTGAAATTTTTGAACAGCTTCTTTGTAATCTCCTTTGGCAAAAGCTGTAACGCCTGCTTGCTTTTCGGCTGTTGTTTGCGATGTCAGCAATATCTGATTTCCTAAACTCATGCGAGTTGCGATCGCACCCGATGGACTCGTTCCCGATGGACTCGTTCCCGATGTAGGTGTATCTGAACTTTTGGCATTCAATAAACCGGGAAGGAACTTGTATGAGCCAAACCCAATTAAGCCGAAAATGATTATAAAAACAATGGGTGGCGGACTTTTTCTTTTGTTAGTATCTTGATACATGATTTTTTCTCCTTATTTTGATATTGTTTGGAGGTTCTTCCTCCAGCTACGCCTTCCCTGGCAAAGCCTGGGAACAAGAATAATTAGTCCGATCGCACTTAACAAACTTACCGCAGCGGGACAAAGTTATAGCCAGTGCTTCCTCCTTGTTTAACTTGCACTAAAATCGGCTTACCAGCCCGATCGCCCGCGGGCAAAAACTTCACATCCTCGCTCGATCCTGCTGCCGAGAAATTCGGATTTCTGAGTGCTTGTTGCAACCCGAACCGCGTATTGCTTTGACGCAAGCCGGCGATGACAGCTTGAGTCGCGTCAAAACTCGTTGCTGTTCGCCAATTTACTATTCCTCCCCAGCGCTGGCGGGCATTTTCTGGGAAACGGCTACCGGGATTAGTTTCAGGATGCCAGGGAACGGGCAAAACAAGCCCGTCAACGTCTTTTTGTCCGTCTTTTAAAGTTTCAAAGGTGTAGAGCGTAGTGCTGCCGTAGAGCGGCAATTTGCCTCGATTGATGCGAGCCAGAGAAATCGCACGGTCAATGCGATCGACGTGGGGTGCTAGCATCAATCCTTGTGCACCTTTGCTGACAGCATCGGCAAGGGCTTTGTCGGGATTAAAAGAAGGTAATGAAAAGTCGCAAACAGTAGGAACTAATTTGCCTCCAGCAGCAGTAAGAGATGCCACAAATTCATCTTTAAATGATATGTTATCCGGTGCTTGGGAGTCATAACAAACAGCAATATTAGTTTGGCGTTCTGTTTTAACTATATATTCTGCTAAGGGAGCAGCCATTAAGCTAATATTGGGTACTGTCCGAAAGATGTAGCTCCCAAATCCTGATAGATTGTTGGCAAAGCTCGTCGGTGTCACCATTACCAGTTTTTCTTGCTGATAGATCGGAGCAGCTTCGAGAGATGCGTTGCTAGCATTGTGTCCAATTACTGCTAGTATACTCGGATCTTTTGTCAATGTCTTTGCAGCTTCTCTGACCACTTCTGGACTGTTGTCATCGTTAACAATTTCTACTTGCAGTTTGGCACCGTTGATGCCACCGCTAGTATTGATTTCATCTTGAGCTTGGGCAACACCTCGGAGGATTTCTTGGGCAACATTGGGGTTGCTACCAATGGGGACGCTGACAGCAATTTTTAAGGAAGAACCATTGCTGGCTCGGGCATTATTCAAATAGATAATCGTTTCCGGGTCGTTGCGATTTTTTTGCAGCGATGCCTGAAAATATTGGGCGGCAGCTTGGTAATTTCCCTCAGCAAAAGCTTGAACTCCTGCTTGTTTGTCAGGTGTTGCGTAGGATGTCAGCAATATCTGATTTCCTAAACTGATACGATTGGCGATCGCTCCGGGTGCGATCGTTGTCGGTGTCGGTGTAGTAGATGTAGATGTAGGTGTATTTGAAGTTTTGGCATTCAATAAACTGGGAAGGAACTTGTATGCGCCAAACCCAATTAAGCCGATGGCAATAATAAAAACAATGGGCGGCGGACTGTTTTTTTTGTTAGTATCTTGATACATAATTTTTTCTCGGTATTTTGATACTGTAATTATTCATGCAACTACTGTTCGCGTCAATTCATATAATTCATTAATTAAGTTCATAAAAGTCATATTTGTAATAGCTGTTGCAGGAAGTGCGATCGCCCTGATGCAAATCCTGCCCGCTAAACTAACGAGAATACGAGAATTATCAACAATATTCCTGGAGGCGCGGGTGCTCAGAAACCGGGTTTTTTGCGAGAATACTTGGTTACAACCCCCAAATTGAGTAAAAACCCGGTTTCTTTGCTTGTGATGCGTAAGTCTCGTTGATATTAACCGCCGCCACCGCCACCGCCGCCACCGCCACCGCCGCCACCGCCGCCACCGCCACCGCCACCGCCACCGCCACCGCTGTCATTGCTAATGACTGGAATTATTGCTTCGTACTCGTTATGGTAAGAGCAGCTTCCGCAGTGGTGGGTAACTTGCTGCTTTCCTGAACGGCTAGTAGTTGCAGGAATCAAAACTTTATAAGTTCGTTTAAGCTGGAACTTTTTACACTCAGGGCAGCGTCGATTTGCAATGGATGTGATAATTCCTAAAGCTGGAAAAAGTCCGAAAAACATTAGAAAAAAAATGGCTCCGGGGTCTAGGAAAAAGCCTTGTTCTCCCGAAGAAGATTGAGCTTGGTTGCCAGTTTGTTGCCAACTAGGTTGAGGTATATTCAAAATTTGCTGAGGAAATGCGATTTGTACTTCTAATTCTTGTTCGGGTGGAATAGGCTGACTTGCCACAAACTCAAATGTTTTAGGATCTACTTGACGCGGAACTGCGGCTGTACCAAAATTCGTAAACGAGAGAACTTGACCTGACAAAGCTTCTGGTAATTTCACCGTAACTTTTCCCGTATTAATCGGAGCTTTGCGACCCGCTGCAATAGCTTTCCAATAAACTAGAGTATTCTCACCATGTAGCTGCAATCCGCCTATCACGCGATATTTGATGACAAAAGTATGTGATTCTGGCGCTTTTAATCGATGTTGCCAACGAATCCAAAGTTCATTGTTTTCAATCCCCGTACTACTCGGAATTATTTGATTATTTTCTTGAACGGTGACATCTTTAATTTCATCTACCTTACCTAGAGGAATATAGCGATATCGTTCAGTGTTGTAGTCGGCTGTGAACACATATTTTTGGGTTTCGGTAACTAACATATCTCCGTTCGTCTGAACGTCGATTGTGACGTTGATGTTATCCCAGTAAAACGGTAGTTGTTGGGCTGCTGCATGAGTGACTGTGACCATAAATACGGTCAAGGAGGTCATTAAGAAATAAAGTATTTTTTTGAAGTGCCGTTTGTTCATAATGTAATTTCCCTACATAACAGCTATTGATGACAATTATTCAATAGGTTTATTGTAAGGTCAATTCATAAAAATCATTACTTTAGTTCATAAAAGTCATATTGATAAAATGAAGATTGGGATGGTTTGCTTCTAGCTTGGAAGGGCTAGAAGCCCATCTCACAATTCATTTAGAATTGCTAAGGTGGTGCACCTCTAATTTTGACAGTCCTGTTTCTTGAAACCATGAGTGGGGTGGGCTTCTAGCCCGCCCCAAAGTTTAATTAGATTAAAATACAACACCTAACAAAGTTAAAACTGTACACCCAAACACGGCTTCCAAGGTATATCTTCGCGAAGGTTTGTAAGGGTAAGAATTCCAAACGCGCAGTTCTCCATTAAAGCCGCGCGACGCTAAACTCAGCGAGACTTGACGGTAGTTTTCCAAAGTTCGCTGAAGCAATTGCCCGATTAAAATACCTAAACTGTGCATTCCCAGCTTCCAAGTGCGGTAGCCGCAGCGCGAGTTTTGAGCAATCCAAAGTTCATCGGCGATCGCCAATAAGCTAAAAATAAACCGATACATTAGTAATAGCAGTTCTGTGACTAACTCTGGACAGCGTAATTGTCTGAGAATTTGCAAGATTTCGGTAAATGGCACCGTCAAGAGGATGAAATACATACAGCTTGTCGATGCGAAGGCGCGGGCAAACAGCAAGCTCACTTGGTATATCCCAGAGCGGCTCACATAGAGATAAAAAGTGCCGGTGCTAATGCCCCAACCTTGCCAAATATCCCACCCAATTGCCGGGATACGATCGCCCGCAACCGCACCCATCGCCAAAGCAGGCAAACTTGTCAGCAAAAACATCAATGGTAGCGACAGCAACCGCAAATACAGTTTCCCCGGAATACCCGCATAGACGACGATCCAGACGGCCAACCAAAGGGCGATCGACAATTGGACGATCGCCCCAGAAACTAGAGACAGAATTAAAAGGGCGATCGCAAAGGATAACTTGTGAGATGGCGGCAACCCCCGCAAGCGATTTGTATAAGCCAGACTATCAATCTGATGGTTCATTCCAAAGTCTTTCAGTCCGCGCAGGCGGACTTTGTATGTGTAGAAGCGAATTCTATTCGCCGTTTATTCGCCATTTATTCCGACGGCGATTCATCATCAGATTTATGAGATTCCGTGCGCCCCTTGTACAGCCCGATCGCGTAGCCAATTACGCCAGCCCCTAGCGCCGCTTGAGTCGCAAACAGCAAACTTTCAATTTCTCCGCTAGCAGGCTCAAAAAAGTGGTTAAACCAAGGTTGATAGTCCGGTTGAATTTCCGCAATCGCTTTCTCAGCTTCCCCATCCGCTCCGCCGTATTCACCCCGGACAAAAACTAGGGGAATAACGGCAAGCGCGATGACAGCAATTACCAACATCCAATTTTGTTGTGAAGTAGCTTGCTGATTTCTTGTGTTTTTTTGACTCACGGCTTATGACTCCTGTCTCAATAATTTCAAAGTTTCCAACTCCTGCTTCCCGTAAGAATGCAGCCAATTCCAGACTAATACAGTCAGCAATCCCTCACTGATTGCTAGGGGTACTTGAGTGATAGCAAAGATGCCAACAAACTTGAGAAACGAAGCCATAAAACCGCCGCTTGCTGCCGGAAAAGCTAACGCTAATTGAATCGAAGTCACCACATAAGTCAGTAAATCTGCCAAAGCCGCCGCACAAAAAATTGCCGCCCGCTGGTTGCCAGTTCGCAACAGCAATTGATAGATAAAATACGCGGCAAACGGGCCGACAATCGCCATCGAAAACATATTCGCTCCCAGCGTTGTCAAGCCACCGTGCGCTAACAGTAACGTTTGAAACAACAGGACTAAAGCCCCCAGTACCGCCATCACCGAAGGGCCGAACAAAATTGCACCCAAACCCGTACCCGTCGGGTGAGAACAACTGCCCGTTACCGAGGGAATTTTTAAAGCAGAAAGCACAAAAGTAAACGCACCCGCCAAAGCAAGCAATAGTTTAAGTTCCGGGTGTTCTTTTGTAATGCGAGCAATCGATCGCAAACCTACTGCAAAAAAAGGCAACGCCACCATCCACCAAAACGCAGCCCACTGCACCGGCAAAAAACCTTCCGAAATGTGCATAGCTGCGGCGGGCGTTGCCGATCCCAGGACAATATAACAACTCAAGCCAGCCATCAATCCCAAGCTGACCAATTTCCGATTTCTGGCCTTCACGCTGAACCTCGCAGATGAGACTATGTAAATTAACACATCGGCGGGCATCCTGACTCAGAAAGCGACATGACTCTCATTACAGTTGCGGGACAGCGCCGGACTTGCACCGAACTTTCCCCGTTTCCTCTAACGGCTGCTCCCCATTAGAACCGACTGGTTAGACATAGTTTAGTCGATCGCGTAAGTCTCAGCAAATATTTTACAAAAATTCATTCAGATTAACTCTGTCAAAATTACCTATCATATTTTCTTCTTTTCCTTCGCGTCTTCGCGATTCGTTCAATCAATACTATCGCCAAACAAATCAACGGTATAATATTAATGAGTTTTGAGGAAAGCCGCAATGTTACAGTACAACTTGCCCAGGCACTGGCCCTCAGCCGATGAACTACCAGACTCTGATGAAACGCCTGTGGATAACGAACTGCAAGAACTAATACCGGGGTTGTTAAAAGCAATATTGCTGATACTTTGGGCAGAACGCATGGACTGGTTTTTTGGCATAGATATGGGTATCTATTATCACCCCGATCAACCTGCCATTGTGCCAGATGCTTTCTTGAGTTTAGGTGTAGAAAGGTTTTACGATGAAGAATTGCGTCCCAGTTACGTGCTGTGGGATGAAAATGTTTTGCCGACTTTTGTGCTGGAAGTAGTTTCCCCAACTTATCGCAAGGAATACAGCACAAAGTTGGAGGAATATCAAGCTTTAGGCGTACTTTATTACGTGATTTATTCTTCCCGCCGCCGCCGTAAACCCCGTTTGGAAGTACACAAGTTAGTCAATGGGAAGTACGAGTTGCAGCCAGGAAATCCAGTTTGGATGCCAGAAATTGGTTTGGGGATTGGTTGTGAAAGGGGAAGTTATTCTGGGGTGACAAGGGAGTGGTTGTATTGGTATGATGCCGGTGGAAAACGTTATCTGACTCCTGAAGAACAGGTGAAAGAATCAGCGCAGCGCGCCCAACAGGAATCGCAGCGCGCCCAACAGGAATCGCAGCGCGCCCAACAGGAAGCCCAGCGCGCCCAACAGGAATCGCAGCGCGCCGATCGATTGGCCCAACGTTCCGATCGACTAGCTCAGCGACTGCGGGAGTTGGGGATAGATCCTGATAATCTAAGCTGATGGCAATCAAGAGCACCAGACTGACGGACTCTAGACGCTGAGAAACCGAGTTTTTAAACCGAGATCGATCGTCCTCAACGAAAAATTTTCTGGAAAAAACCCGGTTGCCGCATCCAGGAATATGTGAATATTTATCGCAAAACTCAGGAAAAATGCAGCTAGATGTGGAAAAAACAGAGAGTTTGACGGAAAACATTGAGATGCAGCTCGAAAAAATGACAATCAGCAGAGGTTATTAAACAATGGTCATGGATCTGCGTTATTACGATGTCATCGGCTTTGGTGATGAAGTTCCAGGAGTTCTCGCTGTTATCTCGGCGGCCAGAGAATATCGTCGCCGCACAAAGCGTTATCCGCGAGTTCTGCTGATGTCTAAAGGAAGCTTGCAAGAAGGAATTGGCGGGCATTTGGTAAGAGGCGGCCTTGCTTATTTAGATAGAAGCCAGATTAGTGAAGAACTTCAAAAATCTTTAAATTTAGATATCTTTGGTTCACCGGCGGCAATCTATAAAGAGTTCCTGCAAAAATCCGGTGTCAGCGCAATTGCACTTGACCCCCGCAAAGCCAGTGCAGCGCTGAAAGAAATGCTGTTACAAGCTGGAGTCGATATCCTCAGCAAAGTAGAAATTCAATCAGTCAATAAAGAAGGTCAGAAAATTGCCAGTATAACCACATCTAAAGGCATAGTTTATGCCGGCAAGCAATTTATTGATGCCACTGTCAATGCCGAATTAGCTCAAGCCGCAGGCGTGAGAAAGCTGAAGGGATTTGAAACATTTGGTCTGCCTAATTCAGAACTTCCAGTTACCCTCGTTTTTGAAACCCAAGGACTCAGTGCAAGAGCACTGAAAGAACTCGATTACATTTATCTCAAACGTTTCACAAACCTTGCCGATTCCGAGAGTCAATATTTTTTGCTGTACGCTGCAGGCAAGGATGCCAAACTAGTAGAAGAACTTCGGCGGGAAATGATCGACACTAGAGGCAATCTCAAAACTCTGTGGGCGGGTAACGATTACATAGATGTTCGCTCGCCGGCTCTGTCTGTAGCTTACCACTCCTTTAGAGGAATAAAACTATCTTTTCCTGAAACCGGCGTAATTTTAGATGAGGGAAATATAGCAATACTTCCAAATCAAAGACTTTCGTGGAATGCGATTTTATTTGCAGTCAGCGCCAGCGAAGCAGAAGCGTTAGCGAGAAGCGGGAGCAAACCCACGGCTAATATGCAAAAGGAGATGTTATTTCTTACAACTTGGCTGAGGAGTTTGGGGGCTACTTCTGTTACTTATGCCTCAGAACTTTATATCCGACACGCCGGCAATGTGACGGGAGTTGTAGAACCTTTAACGGGCGCACAAATGCTGTTAGGTGGCGTACCAGGTAATGAGGCACTGGCAACATTTAGCTATCATTTTGATGTCCGCGGAGGCATCCCGGGTATTGGCGAGAAAGCAAACAGTTTAGGATGGTTTAAAAGTCTGAGTTTTAAACAGCCTATCTTTAATATTGGCATCCGCCACGCATTAATTAAAAACGTTCCTAACCTGGCAGTAGTCAGTCCGTGTTCTGGATTTGAAGGGTTGGCCTGTTCTGTCGGCAGAATAGTTGAATTCAACGCCGCAGTTGGTCAAGGTGTGGGTATCGCTGCGATTAATGCGCTTCTAAATAACAAAAATCTAGCCGATGTATCTAACCGAGAAGTGAGACAAGTTCTCGCTGAAACAGGTCAGCTACCTAAAATTTTTGGAATTCCAAATAAGAGTGATGGAATGCTATTGGCGCAATTTGAGAATCTTGTCAGTTCGGATGCTATTGCGTAATAGCAATTTCAATTATGACTTACGCATCAAAACCTGCTGAAACCCGGTTTTTTACGCTGTTCTGCCGTCTGTAACGAGTCTTTCGGTAAAAAAAACCGGTTTCTGACCGCCCGTGCGTAAGTCCTATCAATCAACAATGCAGTAGTAGGTTGGGTCTGTAGAACGAAACTCTACACAAAAGTTTTTAGCAAGAAATGAGTGAAATTGCTATTAATATTATGCCATCTCGATCGAGAAGTATTAAGTTGATTTGTAGTGATAACTTTAATCCTCATAAAATTCTGAGCACTTCTGTCATCACTACAAACCTATAACAGTGATTTTACCGGAAATTGTACAATACCTCGATCGCCTGCACTGAATTATTGTGCTGCGCGGCACTAACCGGTTAAACAAATGTTCAACTTGAGACTTCACTTGATGTTTCCAGTTTGGTTTCCCGCACAAACAAGAAAAGCGGGAAAGCACATGAAAACGAAACAAGCACGCCCAGAAGTAAGTACAGCCATACAAAACTTATATCCAATCGTTTCGACTCGACGTACATCCAAGTGCTTCCTGCTACAGTTGCGATAAACAAATCTAAACTTACCGATTTCGCAGCAAGATTAGCCGAACTCTCGTTTACAAAGTCGAGCAAGCCAGCATTGCTAAAAAACTGTAAGTTATAGTACCAAGGCAGCACAAGCCCCAGAATTGCTAGGATGAGATAAATGATTCGCTTAATGCTCATAATTTTACCCTACCAGTTCTTTGCTCAACTGTATTACCCTACTCGCTAACAACCAATCCTTACTTTTTCTGCGGGCACTTCGGATGAATCCCCCCCTGCAAACAAATGTAAGCAATTTGACTTTTATCTAAATTCTTAGCCTCGGCAAAATCAACTCCTTGGAATCGACCAGATTTACTACCAGTCGGACTTTGAATAAATTGATCTGGAGGTGTTTTCCCCAGAAACACAGCGCCTTTAAAATTCACACCCTCTAAATTTGCGCCCCTAAAATCAACCGAACTCACCTCCGCATTCCGCAAATTAGCATCTTGCAACCGAGCATCTTTTAAATTCACGTTGGCGAGTTTAGTCGAACTCAAATCGGCATTTTGTAAGTTCGCGCCGCTCAAATCTGCACCGGACAAATCAGCACCTTGCCATTCCGATTTAGACAAATTTGTCAAGGACAACTGAGCGCCTTGAGCCTTCACTTTGCCCAAACGCGCACCTGACAAATCCGCTCCCGACAAATTCGCGCTTCCTATATCTGCCCCGGTAAAACTTGCGTTTTTTAACTGTGCTTGCTGCAAATTTGCTCCAATTAAAATAGCACTGCTAAAGTTAGCTGAATTCAAATTGCCGCTTGACAAATTAGCTTTGTTCAGGACAGCGCGCACAAAAGTAGTCCGGTTCATTACAGCACTGTTCAAAGACGCCCCGGTCAAATTTACTCCTTCCAAATTAGCGCCGCTCAAGTCAGAAATCCAATCGTCAAAGGTAGCCGGACGCCTGTCTTCGCCGGTGCCGTAAAAGCGAGCTCCCTGCAAGCTGGCATTGGTTAAATTGGCATTTCTCAGCTTAATTCCCGACAAGTCAACTTTGTTTAATACTAAAGTAAACTGAGACGGGCCGGCAGGGCTTTGAGCTAAATCCGTGCGGCTGAGATCCGCGCCGTTGAGCTGGCTGCTATACACTGTGAGAATTTTGCCGATCGCCCTTTGTACTGTTCGCTGGCGGGCGGCCGCTAAGTCGCGTTCCGGGGCTTTGCCGCCGAAGCGCAGGGAATCGAGGTCGTTGCTGAGGGCTTGATTCAACCGCTGCAACTCAGGCAAAGCTTTCGGCCCGCTACTGACTAAAGCTTGCTGGATCGCGTCCAGCATGGCGCGGTTGTCTTCTTGAGCGAGCAAATCCGCTAGCAGCGGTACGGCGCGGGAGTCTTCCACTGCCCCCAAAGCCAAAATTGCCGATCGCCTGCCCGCTGCCCCGCTAGCCGATGTGGGAGACAATTTGCTGACTAAAGCCACAAATAATTCGTCGTTCCGCTGTCGCGAATCCCGCATATTTGCTTGAGTTTGAGTGTAGATGAGAGTGCCGACAAACAAACTTAAAATCAATCCCGCGCTGCCGACGGTAACTATCACTAAAGTCGTGCCCGGGTGTTGGCGCATCCAATTCCACAAACTGCGATTTACTTTCAGCCCGCTTTGTGGAGTCACAACCAAAGCCGCAATCTGCGCGTCTTCCTCAGTCCAATCTTGAGTCTGGACAGGATTGTCAGACAATTCATTCGACGATCGAGCGCTGACGACCAAAGTATTCGCGAGTCGATCGTGTCCCGCTTGCCGTTTGTAACGCCACGCAACCGCACCGTCTGCGAGCACTGCCAAGCCGCACAGCCCCCCTAAAATCACCAAATCCGGAAACGCACCCGTCAAGCGCCAAATGCCGTAAGCGACGCCCAGAGGCACTCCCCAGCGCCCCAAACTTTCGCGAATTAGCACTTGCCCAAAACCCGGAGGAGTACCAGACGCTGTGACAACTTTGACGCCAAACCAGCGTTTGGGGAGAGTTTGACCGGTTCTGGCGAGCAAAAACAGTTGCCACCCCGCTAAAACTGCAGGTGCCAGCAGCGCCCCTGACCAGAATAGATTAGTTAGGGGTGCGACTCTGGGGCTGCGATCGCGCACGGGTATGCCCAAAGTACGGGCGACGGTTTCGGATGCTGCTGCTACTGAGGGATTGAGGGGCACGGTTTGAGATTCCTTGTTGACCAATACCCCGATACTGAAGGGAACGAGGGCGCTGGCGGCAATTAACGAAATTTCCACGGCCCAAGCGCCGCACCTGCGAACCAGCAGTGGCATTTGCTTGGATTGTGTTTGCCAAGACGGATCGGGTTGATTGATGCCGCTGGGCGCGGTGGGGTTAGCCATATTTAAAAATTCCTATTATTTGTCGTTAGTATTTGAGGACTGGGGGGAAATTGCCAATTTATACGCTATGTAGATTAGCACTCCGAGAACGGCAAGAGTCATCAGCGCTGAAATTAGCTGTACGAGGCTATTGAAGACTGTCAGGACAATTATCGCTCCGACGGCAAAGGCTGCCACCTGCCCGGGTTTGGGGAGTCTTTGAAACTTGTCGAGTAATTGGTTGTATAAGGTTCCGAGGGCTTGATAGCTGTCTGAATTTTGTGTGATGAGTGGCGATCGTTCTAGTTTAGCTTTTAGTTCTCCGAACGCTTGCTGCCAATTGAAGTTATGTTGAGGATTCATAAAAAAATTCGGAAGTTTGTTTAGATTAATGTGTTCGGAACTGCCATTATCCCCTACCGTCAAAGAACTAGAACCAAATGCCATTGTGTGAGGAAACATGAAGATCCATTATCCGGGCGATCGCGGCAAACTGTGGTTTAGCTCGATCGTGACCCTAGCCTTGGCAATGATTTTAGCGGATGCCGGTGCCCTTCGGAGCCAACCGTTACAAATTGCTCCGGGATTTCCCGAACCCCTGGGAGTTTCTGGAGTTTCCGGCGGCCCGAACAATAGCGGCGACTGCGGTTTTGTGTCCCAAGCACCGAACCACGTCATCGAAGTAACGCAGGATTTACCTTACTGGCGGATTGCAGTACAAACCGCTGGAGCTCCGACTTTGATGATTCAGGGGCCGAGGGGGCGTTTCTGCGTCCTGCCGGCGAATGCTGCTGCGGGGAATGTAGAATTTTCCGGTTATGGGGACAAGGGGACTTACGTTATTTTTGTGGGCGATCGATCTCAAGGTCAACACCCTTACTCTCTCTCTATTTCCCAAAAGCGCAATTAAAAATACAGCGGGATTTGGAAGCTTGCTGTGAGAAAATGGCTTTTTGGCTCGTCCAGAAGCCTGCTTTTTAACAGCAAGTGCGTTAACTAGGGATTTCCTATCAATTTTGTATTTGGTTTTTCACCCACTTCCGAAACAATCTGAGAGTTTGACTCGTACCCAGTGTTTGACTTTCTTCGCAATATTGAGAAATAGCTGCAATAATTGGCAGATTGGGAAAAATCGGACTAATTTCCGATTCAACATATTTCCCATCTTGAAGCACATTAACCTGAAGCTTGTTATTTTCATAGCGCCAGATTTCAGGGACTCCCAGAGCTTCGTAAGCGTCCAGTTGAGTCTTGGAAGTTAAATCTACTTCAATTGCTAAGTCAGGCGGCGGATCGACAGTTAAGTCGATCCGCTTTTTACCAATCATTAGAGCATAATTATGAATGTAAAAGCAGTTGTCAGGTTCAATTCCTTGTAACATATTTTTTCGCTTCAAAGTCGTCGAACCAAAACATTCTCGATCGATTTCAAGTTCTTCGAGTAAGATTTTCACCATATCGCCAATGATTTCCTTATTGAATTCATGTTCTGGTAGCGGCATCCTAATCTCCAAAGTTCCTTGACTGTAAGCTATTCTAGAGGCACGGTGTTCTCCCAACTCTTCTAAAATTGCTTCAAATTCCTGCCAGTTGACATCATCTAACAGCACTCTATGTCCAGGTGGTACAATGATTTGTCTTAATTGCAGCGTTACCATTTCAACCTCCTATTTCTTTAAGTTTATGATAACTTATCTATATCGGTAATTGGGCATTGGGAAACAGTCATTTTTGTAGTGAATACTTCAGTAATCAAAGCCTGATTTGGTCTTTAACCCACTTCCGAAACAATCTGAGAGTCTGACTCGTGCCCGCTGTTTGGCTTTGTTCGCAATATTGAGAAATAGCTTCAATAATTGGCAGATTGGGAAAAATCAGACTAATTTCCGATTCAACATATTTCCCATCTTGAAGCACATTAATCTGAAGCTTGTTATTTTCATAGCGCCAGATTTCAGGGACTCCCAGAGCTTCGTAAGCGTCCAGTTGAGTCTTGGAAGTTAGATCGACTTCAATTGCTAAGTCAGGCGGCGGATCTACAGTTAAGTCGATCCGTTTTTTACCAATCATTAGAGCGTGATTCTGAATGTAAAAACATTCATCAGGTTCAATTCCTTGTAACATACTTTTTCGCTTAAAAGTCGTCGAACCAAATGGTTCAAAGTCGATTTCTAGTTCCTCAAACAAAATCTTCACTAAATAGCCAATAATGATTTTAGCTTTCTCGTGTTCTGGTAGTGGCATCCTAATCTCCAAAGTTCCTTGACTGTAAGCTATTCTAGAGCCACGGTGTTCTCCCAACTCTTCTAAAATTGCTTCAAATTCCTGCCAGTTGACATCATGGAACAACACTCTATGTCCTGGGGGTACACTGATTTGCCTTAATTGCAGCGTTACCATTTCAACCTCCGATTTATTGAATTTTATTATAACTGATACAATCTTTTAAGTTGAGGGGTGTACAGCGCACCCTCAACTTAATTTACTGGTAACTTTTGCCAAAAATCGAGCTGTCTAATCTGCGTTTTTTTGCTGGTTGTACAGTTCCTTAAACTTGCGCTGCTGCTCGTTGTGGTCTACGATCTGAGAGGGATAATGAAGAAGTCGGCGTTCTAAAGGCGAAATATTTCCTGTTAGCAAAAGTTTAGTATCAACGCGGCGCAATTCTGGAACCCAGTGCCGAATATATTCCCCTTCTGGGTCAAATTTTTGAGCTTGACTGGCGGGATTGAATATTCGCAAAGGTTTCGGGTCCATGCCGCTCGATGCGCTCCACTGCCAGCCGCCGTTGTTAGCAGAAAGGTCGCCATCTATCAAGTTTTGCATGAAGTATTTTTCGCCCCACTGCCAGTTAATAATTAAGTCTTTGGTGAGGAAACTGGCGACTATCATGCGGCAGCGATTGTGCATCCAACCTGTCTGGTTTAACTGCCGCATTGCCGCGTCAATAATAGGATAGCCAGTTTTGCCCCGACACCAAGCTTGAAAGAGCTTTTCATCGTTTTCCCAAGGAAAGTCTTTGAATGCTTGACGGTAGGGGCCGTCTGCTAATTCTGGGAAGTTATACATGGCGTGTTGGTAAAATTCCCGCCACGCTATTTCCTGTTGCCAAGTGCGGATGCTTGTGCACGCTTCTTCGATGCGGCAAGTTTCCATTACTATCTGGGTAGCTTGCCAAACAGTGCGGATACCTATTGCACCAAATTTGAGGGCGGCGCTGAGTTGAGATGTGCCGTTAGTTGCGGGGAAATTGCGCTGTTCTTGATATTCGTAAATTGCCCGATCGCAAAATTCTTCTAATTTTTGTTGCGCTGCATCTTCTCCGGGTTCTATTACTAATGGATTTTCCCAAATAAATCCCAAACTAGAGGCAGTTGGGACTGTTTCAATTGCACCTGCTTGATTGGCGATTTCTTGTTCTTCTGCGGTTAATCCGGTCATTAATTCCAGATATGTTATCGGCAGTGTCTCTACTGGTTGGGCTTTGGGTTTACTGTTCCATTTTTTCCAAAATGGTGTATAAACTGTGTAGGGAGTCCCTGTACCGCTGCGAATTTCATCGGGGGCGTGCAGGACTTGATCCCAGAAATTTTGAACTTGAATTCCTGCTTCTTGGAGGGCGTTTGATACAGACAGATCGCGCTGTTTTGCGTAGGGTTCTACATCCCAGTTCCAAAATACTGCTTTGGCATTTATAGCTGTTGCTAATTTCGGTATTCCGAGACTCGGGTCATCTTGAATTATTAGCAATTGACTGCCTGCTTCCCTGTAACGCGAGGAGAGTTTTTGCAAGCAGCCGATCATGTATGTGACTCTGGCTGGGGCTACGTCATCGCGATTTAGGATATTGCGATCGAGACAAAAAATCCCGACTACTTTGGGGCTTTGCTGGCGCGCTGCTGCCAGTCCGATGTTGTCAGAAATACGCAAGTCGCGGCGGTGCCAAAATAAAATTAGATCTGACATTTGATTTTAGATTTTAGATTTTAGATTTTAGATTTTACAGTTCTGGACACACGCGGGGTCAAAAACCCGGTTTCTAAGTTAAGATTTATCGGTTTGATGCACGATTATTATCAGAAACCGGGTTTTTTTCGTCAGTTCTATTTAACTCAAAAATGGACGCGCCAAGAAAAAGCTAGAAATTGATTTCGCGTCAATTGGTTCGCCAGCTAAGATAGCTTGTTCTAATTCTTCTGGAGTGAATAGAACTGTTTCAATGTCTTCATCATCATCTTGTTCTGGGGGTTTTTCTAGTTTTTCCAAATCTTGGGCTAAAAAAGCGTAAATGATTTCGTCGGAATAACCGGGGGCGAGAAAAAATTGCCCTAAGTTCTGCCATTTTCCGGCGCGGTATCCAGTTTCTTCTTCGATTTCGCGTTTGATAGTTTCGGCGGGGCTTTCATTGATTTCGACTGTACCTGCGGGAAATTCTAAAATCCGCCCTTTGGCGGCGAAGCGGTATTGTCGCAGCAAGACGAGTTTACCGTCGGGGGTGACGGGAACAGCAAGTGCTCCCCCAGGGTGGCGAATACATTCCCAGTCGCCTTCGGAACCGTTGGGAAGACGGAGGGTGGCTACGTCAAAATTAAATTTGCGCCCTTGGTAAAATAGGCGTTGTTTCAGGAGTTGGGGTAGTTCTTGACCGATCGACATAAGCGACAAGCGAATAATGTTTGATTGCACCGATTTAAGACATCATAGGCGATCTCATAGGGTTTTAGATTTTAGATTTTAGATTTTAGATTGGCAATGACTGATAACTATCACAGTTTGGAGATTACCTACGGTTGCATTTTTTTTAAAATTGGTAAGATCCGCGAATTTTCCTCAATTTTTACAGTTGCAATTTTTCCACTCCGGAACAGTCTGCTGTTTGCAAGAGTTGGGCGATCGCACTTTTCGTCACCGGATGCACCCAATCCGGGGCAATTTCTGCCAAAGGTACTAATACAAAAGCTCTTTCGGTCATCCGGGGATGAGGTAGAGTCAGTGTCGGAGTTTCTAGGATTAAATTGTCGTACAGCAGCAAATCTAGGTCGAGGGTTCTCGGCCCCCATTTTTCTCGGCGAGTTCGATTAAATTTTATTTCAATTTCTAATAAATTTGCTAGCAATTGTTCGGGTTCTAATGCCACTTCTAGGATGGCACAGGCGTTGATGTAATCGGGTTGGGGCGGCCCGACGGGGGCGGTTTGATACCAGCTTGAATGAGATTTTACTGCTATTCCCGGGGTGTTGTTGAGGGTTGCGATCGCGCTTTTGAGTGTGGCGAGGGAGTCGCCTAAGTTGCTACCGAGGGCGATCGCGCATTTTGTTGATTTCATGGGCAATTGGTAGTTGGTAATTGGTAGTTGGGAATTGGTAATTGCTAGTTACTTTCTGAGTAACGCGGGGGCGGGTTTATCGATATCCTTTGCTACCGACAAATATTTCTGGTAAAACCTGCCCCGACAAACCTTAGTTTTGGGGTAAATTGAGCAGACAGGACGCTTTTTTGGCGAAATATGGTGACATAAAATATTATTTTAATCAAAGCTTAATTGGCAGTTAATTTTTATTTATTATCATTGACAAGTGTCAGCATTTAGTTTTAAAAATAATGAGTTTGCACCTGCGCTTATTTTCAGCCTTTATTTTGGCAGCGGTCTTTTTCGCGGCAAGTATATCAGTATCTTTAGCAGAAACTAAGAAAAGCTATCTTATCCTAGATTCGGACGGCAGTCAATCTTTTGCGAGTTTAGTGCAGCAGGCGGAAGATTTAGCGAAAGAGTCGATCGCCCGATCGTTTCAAGAAAATCCGGCATTAACAGAAGTTACAGTCATCATTACAGCCGATCGCCGCCGACAAAGAGTTCCAGTTTTGCGATCGAGAGTATCCCGCCGCGACTGGCAGAAAGATGCGAGAATCGAACAGTGGACTAGATATTTTGCCGATGCTCAATTGCTGCTGGGATTCAGAGACGGCAATACTTCGCCCGCAAATGCTGGGTCTTCGCAAGCGATCGGTTTACCTGCCGCCAGTCGATCGACATCCAGACAAAACGATCCGGGTTTTCGAGATGATTGAAAAATTAGTAATTGTCATGGATAGGGGGGATTTGTCACAAACAACCAATAACAAATAACCAGTAACAAAAATATTTAACTTGTTATTAACCAAAATACAATGTACTGTTAATTAACCTTTAGGTTAACTGCTCTTAATTGAACAGTGATAGAGTTTCATACGGAATCATCTGAGGATGTTGGTTTGAAAAGGAATTTATGTCTAAAATAACTCGCCGACAACTGCTAATTTTCTTCGGCAGCAGTGCAGCTACCACTGTGTTTGCCCCTCAACTAACTCAAACACTATTCGGCATCAATTCCACCTCGGCAGAATCTGTTACAGGGCCGCTATCTTTCACTCCGTTAAGACTTCCCCACCCGCTGCCGATTTATCGAGAACTGCCCAGCTTTATGCCGACGGGCTTAAACGGACTGGGAACCGTGATGCCTGCCTCACAGGATACTAAATTAACGAGTTACAGCGTTGTTGACGATGTGGTTGTGCCGCCGGAATACGAACGGTACGTGATTCTCCGCTGGGGCGATCGAGTTTTTCCGAATCAGGCCGACTATTTCGGCTACAACTGCGACTACACCGCCTTCCTACCCCTTCGCGGCAGCAATGGCGACGGCTATCTCTGGGTTAACCACGAGTACGTATCCTTCCCGATGTCGAAAGTAGCACCGGAAGCGCCCTCAGATGTGGCATCATTTCCAGCAACGGATCGCGCCGTACTCGGTAAAGACTTATCCGTAAAAAATCGCGACAGCTTCGGCGAATTCCTGTACAATCTCGGCGGTTCGATCGTCCGCATCACCAAACAAGCCAACGGACGCTTTGGGGCGATCGCCCGCGACCCCCTCAACCGACGCATTCACGGACTTTCCGGCCTCGGCATCAACAGCCAGCGTGCGGACAAATATAAAGATGTCACCTCCTGGGGAACCATACAAGGCGATAACGAGTACCTCACGGGCACGGGTCCGGCAGCCACCCAAGTCTTCGCGCAAGTCAACACCGACGGACTGGGAAACCGCATCATCGGTACAGCCTACAACTGTTCTGGCGGCACAACCCCTTGGGGCACAATCCTCTCCGCCGAAGAAAACTTCCAAGGTAGCGAACTATTCTTTGTCGGAGTTCAGGAAAACGTCAAACCCAACGGCGGCCAAACCGGCTACGCCAAGGGCACTACCGGCGAGGAATTCGGATTAGTCGGCGAAAAATACGGCTGGATGGTAGAAGTCGATCCTCAAGATCCGAGTTTCCGCCCCCGCAAACACACTTCTTTAGGCCGTTTCCGCCACGAAAACGTCGCGATTCGCGCCGCAGCGGGCCGCAAATTAGTAGTGTACATGGGGGACGATCGGCGCGGCGGTCACACCTGGAAATTTGTCAGCAGCGGTACTGTCACCAATCCCGCAGATAAAAACAACAGCCGCTTGTTTGAAGACGGCACTTTGTACGTCGCCCAATACAACCGCAACGGTGCGGGAAAATGGCTGCCGCTAACTATAAATAGCCCGACGAATCCGGTGCGTCCTTCTAAAGTTGGCGAGGCGGAATTAGCAAGTTTTGGAAAAGCTCAAAGAGATGCAAATACTCGCTTGCCCAAACGCAGCGGAATTGCCGGTCAAACCGAAGACGGCGGTTCTTTTGTGATGGATACAACCAATGAAGCAACAGCACTTCCTGGGTACGCGAATAAAACTCTTGCTAATTTTTACAGCAGCCAAGGTGCGGTTTTAGTTGATGCTTTCTTAGCTGCTAATTTGATTGGAGGCACTCCGACGGCGCGACCGGAAGATTTGGAAATAAATCCTACTACTCAGGAAGTTTTTATTGCTTATACTGACGGCGCACCGGGAAGCGACGGTTATCCAGATTCTCGGATTTTTAATGTTGCTAAATACGGTACCGCAGTTAACAGCACTCAGCAGTCGGGAGGGCTTTACAAAATAATTGAAGACAGTCCCGACGGTGCAGGTTTGACGTTCCGCTGGCAGCGTTTGGCTCAAGGTGGAGAAGCGGGTTCGGTAGCTGGGTCGGGATTTGCTAGTGCAGACAATTTGGATTTTGACGGTCAAGGCAATATTTGGGCCGTCACTGATATGTCTACGAGCACGCATAACGGTTTTGATGTCGGTGCGGCTGGAAAGCCAACGGCGATCGACCATAAAAAGACTGGAAATGTATCAGATTTTACTGGAGTTTTCGGCAACAATTGGCTGTTTTATATTCCGACTTCCGGCCCGAATGCGGGAACAGTAATTCCGTTTGCTTACGGCCCGAATCGGTGCGAAATGACGGGGCCGACTTTTGTGGGGGATACGCTGTTGCTTTCGGTGCAGCATCCGGGGGAAGATTGCCCGATCGATGACGGTACTGTACTGAGTCGGCAAATTGAAATGTTGGATTTAAACGGTGCTGTTTTTAATCAGACTCGCAGTGTTTCTCGCGGGAGTTTGTGGCCTAGCAATATTGAGAACGATCGCCGTCGTTCGCCGATGCCGTCGGTGATAGGAATTCGCCGCGTGCGATCGACCGGAACGGGTCAGTTTGTTTAAAGCGCGGATTTCGCAGTTTGAACTGTCACAAGAATCATCGTCCTGATGGGTTTGCCGTGTTGGGTAATTAAAAAAGCGCAATTATCTGAGTTCAAGTCAGATAATTGCTATTTTTTTGAGAATTATGATGCGATCGATATAGCTTCTCGAAGGCTGAACTTTAAATTCGATCGATCTACTCGGGGCGATCGCAGGTTGTACAGCTTGTAGTTGCGGGCGATACCTAGCCGAAAGTTCGGGTCGTTCCCCCGTCTGAAAGCTGGCTGTAACCTGGTCTTTTTGTTAGCTGAAAACTCTACTCTTGGTTAGGGTGTTGCCGGGGTTATTTGTCGTACAGTAATTTTACAGGCAAGCTGCAAACAGGAGTGAGAACATTCAAGTAAGTGTACGGAAGCTTTGAACGTTTGTTGGGAAATTGTTTGGGCCTCAATTGACTTGCAAGGAATTTCCCCTTCAAATACACCCCTGCTTACAGCGCGATCGCACTCTCGAAAGGACTAGCTGATGCAGGTAAAACAAAACAAACTTTTCACTACTGAAGCGATCGATCGCTTATCTTCACCGGAACGCCTCGACGAAATGATGCAGGTGGTTAGTCCTCGATCGTGGCTGCCACTAACTGCAATTGGCTGTTTAGTTGCTGCTGCGGGGGTTTGGAGTGCGATCGGGCGAATTCCGCTGACTGTTTCCGGTCAAGGCGTATTGCTTCTGCCCCGCCGAGTCGTGCAATTTCAAGCTGCTAGTTCCGGTCAATTGGTAAAGCTCAATATCAAGCCGGGAGATGCTGTCAAACGGGGTCAGGAAATCGGTAGAATTGATAAACTAGACCTCAAGCAGCAGTTAGAGCAAGAAAAAGCAAAATTAGCTGAACTGCAAGGGCAAAAGCAAGATACTAATAAGCTGCAAAAACAGCAAATTGCCCTGGAATTAAAAACCCTAGAACAGCAGCAAAAAGACCTTCAAGAAAGCTTGAATAGGGAGTCAGTTGCACCGATATTGCACCAGCAAAGTATGGCCGCATTAGAGCAAAAACGGCAAAGTTTGGAAGAAAGTTTGCGCCGAGAACAAATTGCCCCGGTACTGCGGCAGCAAACTCTGACAGCATTAGCAGAAAAACGGCAAAGTTTGGAAGAAAGTTTGCGGCGGGAACAAGTTGCACCGATATTGCGGCAGCAAACTCTCGCGGCGATCGCCAAAAAACGCGACAGTCTTTTGCAGCGAAAACAGCACATCACTTCTTTGGTGGAAACTTTGCAGCAGCGGTTTGAAACTCGCCGCGTTCTTTACGAACAAGAGAGGGCGATCAGCGAAGATGTAATGCTGCAAGCGAGACAGGAATTCGCGGACTCTCAGATGCAACTAGCGGATATTGAAACGCAGTTAAAGGAACTCGACGTTCAGAAAACCAATAGCGATCGCGAATTCCTGCAAAATCTCAATAAAATTGACGACCTCAAAAATAGCAAGCAGCAACTCAAGGTTGAAGCTACCAATACCGAACGAGAGTACCTGCAAAATCTCAACCGTCTTAACGAAATTAAAAACAATCTCCAAGAACTTAAAGTTCAAAAAAGTAACGCCGAACGAGAGTACCTGCAAAATCTGAACAAAATTGACGAAATCAAAACTAAGATTAAAGACATGGAAACCCAAGCGGTCAAACTCGCTCAACAAGATTTAGAAAAGTCGATCGCCCAAACAAATCAAATTCAGGAAGTTAAACGCAAGATTGCCCACTTGCAGAATCAGTTGACCGCCGACAGCAAAATTACCAGCCAATACGACGGTCGCGTTTTAGAAGTTAGCGCCGTTGCCGGTCAAATGCTGAACGTCGGTACAAGAATCGGGACAGTTGAATCTGAGAATTCTCGCGAAAAAATGGTCAGTCTTGTTTATTTTGCTGACAGAGACGGCAAGCAAATTAAACCTGGAATGACCGTACAAGTTACCCCTAGCGTCGTCAAGCGAGAACGCTACGGCGGCATTGTCGGCAAAGTAACCCAAGTTTCTCCTTTTCCGGTTACTAATCAAGATATGTCGGCAATTATCGGCAATGAAAATTTGGCTGACAGCATCGCAAAAAACATCGCTGGCGGCGGTGCTCCCGTGCAAATATTTGTGGAATTGCAACAAGATCCGAACACTATCAGCGGTTATAAATGGTCTTCCTCGAACGGGCCTCCTCTCAAGATTTCTCCCGGTACTACGGCGCTAGTTCGGGTTCAAATTGGGCAGTTAGCGCCGATTTCTTACGTGATTCCTATTTTTCGGTCTTTGACAGGAGTTTACTAACAACAGGACTCACGCGACGCATGGGTAGTCAGAAACCGGGTTTTTTACCTAATCTGCTCGCCCTCACGAAGTATTTTCGTAAAAAAACCCGGTTTCTAAGCCCCGGTGCGTCAGTCTTGTTCATTTACTAATTACCCGTTAATAAGCAATGAAAATTCCCTGGATTCACAAGTTTTTTACACCGCGCAAATTAAGGCGAGTTCGTACTCCCACCCTGTTACAAATGGAAGCAGTAGAATGCGGTGCTGCTGCTTTAGGAATTATTTTGAGTTACTGGGAACACCCGGTACCTTTAGCCCAATTGCGGAGCGAGTGCGGCGTTTCTCGCGATGGCAGTAAAGCTTCTAATATCCTTAAAGCAGCCAGAATTTACGGCTTAGATGCTAAAGGGTTTAAAAAAACTGTCGAAGAGTTGAAAGCTGTACCGCCGCCTTTTATTGTTTTTTGGAATTTCAATCATTTTTTGGTCGTCGAGGGGATTAAGAAAAAGCGCGTTTACCTCAACGACCCCGCATCGGGGCCGAGGACTGTTTCTCTAGAAGAATTTAAGTCTGCTTACACTGGCGTTGTTTTGACTTTTGAGCCGGGGCCGGAGTTTAAAAAGGGTGGGAAAAAACCGAGTATTGCCCGTGCTTTAGATTCCCGATTGCAAAGTTCGCGTTGGGCGATCGCATTTTGTTTAATTGCTGGTTTATTACTGACTGTTCCCCGTTTGGCTGGCGCGGCATTTACCCAAATTTTTGTAGATGAAATTCTCGTCGAAAACCGTCACGAGTGGCTGCGTCCTTTAATATTGGGAATGCTGTTTGCCGCCGCTATTCAAGGGCTGCTAGCGCGGATGCGGCTTTTCTATTTGCGGCGGCTGGCAAACAAGCTTTCGATTTCGATGTCGGGACAGTTTCTCTGGCATACTTTGCGCTTGCCTGTTGGATTTTACGCCCAGCGGTTTGCAGGTGAAATTAGCAGCCGCTGCCAAGTTAATGACAAGGTTGCTGAAATTTTATCGGGGAAACTTGCTGCAACTGCGATCGACGCGGTGATGATGGTTTTCTATGCGATAATTATGGTGATGTACGACTGGGTATTAACCAGTGTTGCGGCTGTTTTTGCAGCCTTAAACTTTTTGGCCCTGCAATCTTTATCCCGCAGCCGCGTCGATGCTAACACCAGATTAGCTCAGGAAACAGGTAAGGTGGGCGGTGCTGCAATCGCAGGCATTCAATCTATTGAAACTGTCAAAGCTAGCGGTTTAGAATTCGATTTATTTTCTAAGTTTGCCGGGTACTATGCCAAAATGAGCAACGCCCAGCAAGAATTGGCTTTGCCAACTCAAATATTGTCAATATTACCAGCATTTTTAACAGCATTAGCGGCAACTGCTATCTTAGTTGTCGGCGGCTTGCGGGTGATGAACGGCGGTTTGAGTATCGGGATGTTAATTGCCTATCAAAGTCTCACTCAACAATTCCTCCGACCAGTCAACAATCTCGTCAATTTTGGCAGCACTCTGCAAGAATTAGAAGCCGATTTAAACCGACTTGATGACGTTCTGCAAAACCCGATCGATCCAGAAGCAGACCGCGATTCTTTTAATAGTGGAAACGGCCGCGCCGCCCTTGCAGCAGATTCTTTTCATTTGCAGGGCTGGATTGAATTGCGCGGTGTCAGTTTTGGCTACAGTCGCTTGGAAGCGCCGCTAATTGATAACTTGAACTTAACCGTAAAACCCGGTCAGCGGGTAGCGTTAGTGGGGGGCAGCGGTTCTGGGAAATCTACTATTGCCAAACTTGTTACCGGTCTTTACGAACCAATGAATGGTGCAATTTTATTTGACGGGGTTCCCCGCAATTTGATTCCCCGTTCTATCCTAGCAAATTCGCTGGCAATGGTCGAACAAGAGATATTTCTATTTGCCGGCACTGTTCGGGAAAATCTCACGCTTTGGGACCCGACAGTACCGGAAGCAGATTTAGTGCAAGCGTGCATTGATGCGGCAATTCACGAACTTATTTTGAATATGCCGGGAGGATACGATGCTCAACTCAATGAAGGGGGGACAAATATGAGCGGCGGACAGCGACAGCGCTTGGAAATTGCCAGGGCATTAGTCAGGAATCCAGCGGTGTTGGTGCTGGATGAAGCAACGAGTGCTCTGGATGCTGAAACAGAGTTAATTATCGATCGCAATTTGAGGCGTCGCGGTACTTCTTGTATTGTGGTTGCTCACCGTTTGAGTACGATTCGAGATTGCGATGAAATTATTATGCTGGCAGGGGGGAAAGTAGTTGAAAGAGGGACTCATGAGGAGTTGCAAAAGCTGGGAGGTGCTTATGCTCGTTTGGTTGGAAATGAACAATAAATAGCAGAAATACAGTCCGCCAGCCCGATAGTCCGCCAGGGAATGAATTCCCTGTCTAATAGCTAAAGTCCTCGCTATGAGGACTGAAATGAATGATGGTTTGATTTGGCTATTCAGTCGGTTTTAACCGACTTTAGCTATGAGACGGGGATTTTAATCCCCGGCGGGCTAAAGTCCTCGCTATGAGGACTGAAATGAGCGATGGTTTGATTTGGCTATTCAGTCGGTTTTAACCGACTTTAGCTATGAGACGGGGATTTTAATCCCCGGCGGATCTTCGGGTAAGCCCGATCGATTCGATCGCACTGTCTTCTTTGAGGCAAGGCTTTAAACCCCTGCCCGACTTGATATTACTAATCGCCAATTACTAGCTATGCTCGATCTAAATCCTGTTAAGAAACTGCACCGAATTAAAGGCAATGAACCGCTGCTGCTGAATGACCCGCATCAGGTATGGATTGTTCGATCCTCTTCGAGGGCTTCGCTAACGGGCGCGATCGCAGTCTTTGCAGCCCAGATACAAAGTGAGAAGCCTGCGGGCAACCGCCATTATCTGTTCGGCGTCGGTGCAGGCGAGGCTTTGTTCGGCGCTGCTACCCCCCCCAACCCCCCCTTGCTAAGGGGGGGAGAAGCAGAAGGGGGGGGAGAAAATTTAAAACCAGGTTGGGGACTTCTGGCGATCGCGATCGCCGAAACGGAACTGGAACCGATCGCGATCGCAGATTGTGCCGCTTTAGTTGCTGCGGGTGACAGCAAAATGCGATCGCTTGTGGAAGGGTGGATACAGCATTTGGGAGAACGGGCGATTCCCTACGGGATAGACCCGCTTCACGCGCCGGAGGAAATATTTTCCCCAGAAACTGCGGTTTTAGCAGCCTCGCAGCAGATATCGCTGCTTCCCGGTCAAATTCTGCGATCGCCCCCGGGAACAGTTGTCTGGGTGCAAGTGCGATCGGGCGATGCGAGTGTCGGGGAATTGCAGTTAAATTCCGCTTCCCCAGCATTTCCCCTGGCTGGGAATATGCTGCTGGCGGCATCCGGGGAAGTTGAGGTGCAAATTTTCTCAACAGCAGAAGTGGAAAATGCCGACTGGCTGCGCGCGAGTTTCGCTTTGCTGCACGAGTATTTCTGCTGCTGCTTGAACTTGCTGGTTTCCCAGCAAAAAGCAGAGGAATTTCGCCGATTTCAGGAACGCGAACAGCTAAACCGCCAGGTAACTCAGACAGCTTTGGGACAGTTAACCGAGGTGCTGCATCCCCGGAAAACTGCCTTGTCTGAGGAAGGAACGCCGCTGTTAATCGCTGCTGGGGCTGTAGGTAAGGCACAAGGGATAACAGTCAATCCCCCGGCGGGTTCCGAAGATTTGGGCCGGGTTAAAGATCCGATGGAGGCGATCGCGCGATCGTCCCAATTTCGCACCAGGCGAGTGCTGCTGGCTGGGGATTGGTGGCGGCAGAACTGCGGCCCGCTGCTTGCTTATACAAAGTTAGAAAACCGTCCGGTAGCTTTGCTGCCCGGTAAGGGAGATCGCTATACATTGTTCGATCCGATCGACCGCAGCCGCCAACGGGTAACTAAAGCAATCGCCCAAGAGTTGTCGTCAGAAACTCTCATGTTTTACCGACCCCTGCCGCTATTGCTTCGCAACGCTGCGGAACTGTTTCGGTTCGGAACAAAGGGCTACGAAAAAGATATTATCATTGCTTTCGGGCTGGGGATATTGGGAACGCTGCTGGGGATGGTGACGCCGCAAGCTACCTCGATTTTGGTCAATGATGCTATTCCTGACAGCGATCGTTTGTTACTGTGGCAGTTAGGGCTGGTATTGTTAGTTGCGGCGATCGGACGGGCTGTATTTAGCATGGCCCAAACCATCCTGACGCTGCGGATCGAAAATGCTGCCAGCGGCACTCTCCAGCCGGCAGTTTGGGATCGATTGCTGAGATTAAAACCGGCATTTTTTCGCAGCTATTCTTCTGGCGACTTGCTGACTCGCTTATTAGCAGTAAATCAAATTCGCGCCCAACTCAGCGGCGCGACGCAGCGGACACTTTTGAGTGCGATATTTTCCCTGCTGAATTTGGGGCTGATGTTTGTTTACAGCCTGCCGCTGGCTTTAGTCGGAATTGGTTTAACTCTTATTGCGGTTATAGTAACAGTCACATCGAGCTTGCTCTTAATCCCAAAAGAGCGGCAGATGGAAACAGGAGAAGGCGACATTAACGGGCTGACAGTAGAACTAATTAACGGAGTATCAAAGCTGCGGGTAGCGGCCGCCGAAGGGCGAGCCTTTGCAGCTTGGGCGAAAAAATACAGCCAACAAATTAAACTAAGAACTGGCATTAAACGAATTGACGACAGCGTTTCTGTATTTAACGAAGCGCTACCGTTAGTAAGTTCTATTCTGATGTTTTGGTTTGCAATTGTGTTCATGCAAACTTCTCAAACAGAAGGCGGCGGACTGAATATGGGGACGTTTCTCGCTTTTAATTCCGCCTTCGGAACCTTTCTTTCCGGCGTCACAGATTTGAGCAATACCCTAACTGATATTTTAGGAATTGTACCGCTGTGGGAGCGAGCCAAACCGATCGTCCAGGGCATCCCGGAATCTGACCCGACAAAAGCCGATCCCGGCCGCTTGAAAGGTCAAATTACTGTCGATAGGGCAACTTTCCGCTACCGGGAGGACGGGCCCCCAATTTTAGATGATGTCAGCATCAATATTCAACCGGGGGAATTTATCGCGATCGTCGGGCCGTCTGGCAGCGGCAAATCAACTTTATTTCGGCTGTTATTGGGATTTGAAATCGCACAAAGCGGCACTGTTTATTACGACAATCAAGATTTAGCAGGCCTCGACGTTCAAGCTGTGCGGCGGCAGTTAGGAGTAGTGCTGCAAAACGGCAGAATTAATGCCGGTTCGATGTTTGACAATATTACCTGCGGGGCGGTGGTAACGCAGGAGGAAGCTTGGGAAGCAGCGCAAATGGCCGGTTTAGCGGCTGATATCGAACAAATGCCGATGGGAATGCACACGGTTGTCAGCGAGGGCGGCACGAATCTTTCGGGAGGACAGCGGCAGAGATTGTTAATTGCCCGCGCGATGGTTGTCAAACCAAAGGTTATCCTGATGGATGAAGCTACGAGTGCTTTGGACAACCGCACGCAGGCGATCGTTACTGAGAGTTTGGATAAGTTGAATGTGACGCGAGTTGTCATCGCCCACCGCCTGAGTACGATTCGCAATGCCGATCGCATTTATGTAATTGAAGCCGGCCGCTTAGTGGAAGTCGGTTCGTTTGAGGAATTGGTAAAACAGGGAGGATTATTTGCTCGATTAGTGGCGCGGCAGTTGGAGTAGGGATTAAACTTAAAACGCAGCAGTCAGAAACCGGGTTTCTTGGCATATTTAATTATTCTTTTGTTAGCAAATCGGGCAACCACAACAAAATTAGCAATAGCAAGCAGGCGATAACTAAGCCAACGCTAAATATTGTTGTGTTACCCATATCGGGGACTTGCTGCATCAGGTAAACTGGCTGTATTGCATCCATATTTTTTGTAGGTTGGGATTGTTATATCTGTCATTGCGCAACTGAAAAGCAATCGCATACTCTGCGATTGCTTCGGGAATTTTATCCATTATCGAGCGGCATTTGGCAAGTACAATTTGCTGGTTACCGCTTGCCGAAAGCGCGGGTCGCTGCTTCTATTAAATCCATAGACACCAAACCAAAATCAATATTGGGTCTTGGTGAATTGGTTGTGATAACACGGATACCGGCAGCCCGATCTCGATCGGCAGCATCGGAACAGCCGCCCGCGATCGCCTCTAATTCCAATTCGTCCAATTCTTCAGCGCTTGAGTTTTCTGGTTCGGATGCTGCGATTTGGGATAAATCGGACGGTACTTCTTGGGAAAATCGATTGTTGCTTTCCATCGATGTTGTCTCCTTTAATTTGTGTTAGGAACGAAACAAATCAAAAATTTTGGTAGGGATTGTTAGACGAAATGTGGGCTTTTCGCCGCTGACTGTGATAGTACGGATACCGCCCGCGATCGCATCTAATTCCAATTCGTCCAATTCTTGATTAGTTGAATTTTCCGGTGCGAATGCTGTGATTTGGGACAACTCGGACGGTAATTCTTGCGAAAATTGATTGTTGCTTTCCATCAGATGTTTCCTCCTGACATAATTAGTGAAATTTGCTTCCAAAAGTGATTGAAGCAACTCCTAGCAAAGTTGCCTGCTATCCAACTTTTTTACCCGCAACTCCGACGACGCCATAAATTCTAGGATCGAAACCGCTGTTGTCAACAATCGCCGCTGTCCAGTTAAGGTAATCATAATCAAAATAACCGCCTGCGATCGCCTCTAATTCCAATTCGTCCAATTCTTCAGCGACAGGATTAGTCGGCGACTGTTGCACTGCTGAATCTCGATCGACTTCTCGATAAAAATGATTGCTGCTGTCCATCTGATTTCTCCTTGTGACTTTGGTGTTGTATTTAGACAAAAATGACCTACGGTGTAGGACTCAGGCCACCGACTACAGCCCCAGAAATAGCTCCTTTTGCTGCTTCCTTAAAGGGGTCTTCTCCTGTGAAAAGGCCGGCGAAAAATCCACCTAGAGCGCCTAGAAAGCCTCCTACACCAGCTCCGACAATTCCTGCACCAGCAACAGCCTCTAATTCAATGTCAGACAACTCGCCTGAAGTATCTGACTGACTCTGATATTGGGTCTCGATCGACTCCAGCCACTCAGAAACCTCTGTTGAGGAGAAATTGTAGCTTTTTTCTTTGCCCAGCGTCACAGCTTTATTTACTAAGGTTTCCCGATCCGCGATCGATCGAAACTGTAGCTGGAGTTCGGGATCTTGCGAGACTTCTTGAAAAAAATGATTGATGCTTCCCACTTCAAAAGACATGAGATTTGCTCCTTGGTTTATTTTTCCCAGCTAAGCTATTGCTGGTATTTTCGTAAATTTAGTTTATAAAATTACCCCGCCGAAGTCGCTAGCCCAAAGTTTAGTTTTGCACCTCTAAAAAAATACCTGTTTTAACTAATCTTTAGTTGGGGAGATTTCCTGAACTTTTGGCTAGGTATCGCAGATCGCATACAACTATATACTCGAAGCTGTGGAGTAAAATCTAAAATCCCAAATCCCAAATCTAAAATCCCAAATCTAAAATCGGGCGATCGCCCACAAAAAACTACTCCTAGCGCCCGGAGTCAAGCGAGCGACTGATATTATCGAACAAGCTGTATTGACTGGGAAGCCTGTCTTGGCTTCTAAAATCTAAAATCTAAGATGTGGAGTCAAATCTCAAATCTCAAATCTCAAATCTCAAATCGACTGATGGCTCACGCACATCTTGTATGAGGAGCAAATTTATGCTATGTTCGACTGCAAAGTTGACCGCAGGCTGAATATGCTCACTTTTCCTGGCGTTGAAGTCACAGATCTCATCTATGAAAGCGCAAACTCCCTGGTTTACCGAGCATTCCGACAACCCGACAGTCTCCCCGTCATCCTCAAAGTCCTTAAAGAAAATTATCCCACACCCCAAGAACTCGCCCGCTATCGCACAGAGTATAAAATTACACAATCTTTGAATCTGAGTGGCTGTATAAAAGCCTATGATTTGCAGCCATATCAAAACACGCTGGTGATGTTTGTCGAGGATTTTGGTGGCGAATCCTTGAAAATTTGGATGCAGCAGCAAAAATTTAGTATTGCAGAATTCTTGCGAATTGCGATCGCCACCACAGAAAGTTTACAACAACTTCACAGCGCCCACATCATTCACAAAGACATTAACCCTTCAAATATTGTCTTCAATCTAGCTAACGGACAACTCAAAATCATCGATTTTGGCATTTCCACGCAGTTAACGCGCGAGAATTACACCATCAAAAATCCCTACATTTTAGAGGGAACTCTTGCTTATATGTCGCCGGAACAAACCGGCAGAATGAATCGCAGTTTAGATTACCGCACTGATTTTTATTCCCTGGGCGCTACCTTTTACGAACTGCTGACAAACAAATTGCCTTTTGACACTCAGGATGTGCTGGAATTGGTACACAGTCATCTCGCTCAACAGCCCTTGTCTCCATCTCAGGTTAATTCCGAAATTCCGCAAATTGTTTCCGATATTGTGATGAAGTTGATGGGAAAAAATGCTGAGGAGCGGTATCAAAGTGCGATCGGCATAAAAGCAGATTTAGAAGAATGTTTAAATCAACTGGACAGCCATAACAACATATCAGTTTTTACCCTAGGATGTCAAGATATTTCCGATCGGTTTCAAATCCCGCAAAAACTTTACGGCAGAGAGCGAGAAATTGATAGTTTACTAACAGCTTTTGAAACAGTCAGCAGTCACAGGCAAGATGCCTGTGCCACAAGTTCAATGATGCTGATTTCGGGATATTCTGGTATCGGCAAATCAGCTTTGGTGCAAGAGTTATACAAACCGATTACTCAACAGCGCGGTTATTTCATATCCGGGAAATTTGACCAATATCAGCGCAATATTCCCTACAGCGCAATTGTCAGCGCTTTGCAGGATTTAGCCAAACAACTGTTGACAGAAAGCGAAGCAAATCTAAATGAATGGCGGGAAAAACTATTAGCAGCATTGGGAATAAACGGTCAAGTGTTGATTGACGTGATTCCTGAAATTGAATTAATTATCGGCCAGCAACCCGCGCCACCAGAATTGGGTGCGGCAGAAGCGGAAAATCGCTTTAATTTTGTGTTTCAAAACTTCATTAAAGTTTTTACTCAACCCGAACATCCTCTGACAATATTTATCGATGATTTGCAGTGGGCTGACGGGGCATCTCTCAAGCTGACGCAACTGCTGATGAATGCTTCGTCAACAGGACTGTTTTTAATTGGGGCTTATCGGGATAACGAAGTTTCCGCAGGTCATCCGTTAATGCTAACAATTGAAGAGATTGTCAAAAATGGAGCAAAAGTCGATCGCATTTTTCTGTCACCTTTGGATTTAGCCTCTGTGACTCAACTGATTGCTGATGCCCTGAATTGCCCGGAAGCAAGAGTCAACTCCCTTGCCGAGTTAGTGTTTTTCAAGACGGGCGGAAATCCTTTCTTTATGAATGAATTTCTCAAATCGCTTTATACAGAAGGACTCTTACAATTTGATTCGATAGCTTTCATTTGGGAATGGGATTCAGACGAAATTCAAGCGAGGAATTTCACTGATAATGTTGTCGAATTGATGGCTGGAAAAATTCAACAACTGCCAGATAATACGCAGGAAACGTTAAAGATAGCAGCCTGCATAGGCAATCAATTCGATCTGAAAACATTAGCCTCACTTTGCGAAAAATCTGTGGGACAAACGGCGGAGAATTTGTACACAGCGGTTGCTGAAAATTTAGTCGTATTGCTGGGGAATATGGGAGATGTGGAATTAGAAATTACCGGGAAGTTACCCAGCAGCCAATCGCTAGAATACAAATTTGTTCATGACAGAATTCAGCAAGCTGCTTATTCGCTAATTGCCGATCGAGATAAGCCGATCGTCCACAGACAAATCGGGCAAATGCTGCTGCAAAATACTCCGAAAGAGCGAAGAGAGGAAAAAATATTTGACATAGTTAATCAACTGAATTTTGGCAATGAATTAATTTACGATCGGTCCGAAAAAGATGAACTGGCTGAATTAAATCTGATTGCTGGCAATAAAGCCAAGGCATCAGCAGCTTTTCAGTCAGCTTTCAACTACCTGCAAACAGGCATAAATTTGCTGGGAGAAAACAGTTGGCTGGTGCAATACAACCTCAGCTTGCAATTGCATCAAGAAGCCGCAGAGATAGCTTACCTTTTGGGCGATTTCGAGCGCATGGAAAGTTTAGGTGCTGTTGTACTAAAAAATGCTAAAACAGTCCTCGGCAGAGCTAAAGTAATTGAGGTAAAAATGGCCACTCATGCTGCCAAAAATCAACTAGATATAGCAATTAATCTGGGTCTGGAATTTTTGAGGCAGTTGGGAGTCAAACTGCCCGCAAAGCCTAACAATCTAGATAGCATAATCGGATTGCTGGAAGTTAAGTTAACCCTAGCTGGGAAACGCATTGAGGATTTAGCCAATCTACCTCAAGGAAGCGATCCTGCTAAACAAGCTGCACTGCGTATCTTGTCATTTATGGCTACTGTCGCCTATGGCGTTGCCCCTCAACTGATGCCTTTAATTGTGTTTAAGCAGGTGATTTTATCTGTAAAGTATGGCAACTATCCTGAGTCTCTCCATGCTTATGCAGTTTATGGATTAATTTTGTGCGGAGTGGTGGGAGATATTGAAGGTGGTTATCAATTTGGTCAGCTAGCATTGAGGATGTTGGATCAATTTGGTAAGCCAGAATTAAAAACTAAAGTCCTTCTTCCATTTAATGACTTCATCCGTCATTGGAAAGCGCCAGCTAAAGAAACGTTGCCATCTTTGTTGGAGGCTTACAAAAGCGGATTGGAAACAGGACAAGTAGAAGAACGTGCTTGTGCGTCTCAAACTTACTGCGGTTATTCGTACCTCTTCGGCGCTGAATTGTTAGGGCTGGAGAACGATATTGCTACTTATGGCGAGGCAATAGAACAATCAAAATATGACCCGATTATTTGGCAGATTAAACCTTTAAAGCAGTCGGTTTTTAATTTATTAGGTAAGTCGGAAAATCCCTGCTATTTAATTGGGGAAGCCTATGATGAACGGACTGCGCTATCACTGTTAACGGCAGCTAACGATCGCACTTCGATTTTTGCCCTGCATTTTTATAAAATGATTCTCTGTTATTTATTCGGGCAATATGCTGAAGCGGTATCAAATGCAGCTTCCACAATGCAGTATGTAGATAGTGCTGCTGGAACTCTTCAAGTATCATACTGCTATTTTTATGAGTCGCTGGCTCAGCTTTCGTTCTATTCTAATGCTTCTTTTGAGGAGCAAAAGCACTGTTTAAAAACTGTCACGGCTAATCAGAAAAAAATGAAAAAATGGGCGCATCACGCCCCGATGAATCACTTGCACAAATTTAATTTAGTTGAGGCAGAAAGATATCGGGTTATTGGTAAAGATGCACGGGCGATCGACTGTTACGATCGCGCAATCTCCCTCGCCAAAGAAAACGAGTACATCCACGAAGCCGCCCTCGCTTACGAACTCGCAGCCAAGTTCTATTTATCCAGGGGTAAAGAATTAACAGCCAAAGCTTATATGCAGGAATCCCGTTACTGCTATCAACTCTGGGGTGCGGCGGCTAAAGTCAAAGATTTAGAAACGCGATACCCGCAATTATTTACGATCGATAGACCTACAAATAAAAACATTTCAACCACTACATCAACTACGGGCAGCCGTTCTAGTGATTCCTTGGATATCGCTACAATCATGAAAGCTTCCGAGGCCATTTCTGGCGAAATTATACAGGATAAGTTACTCTCCAGATTGATGAAAAATTTGATTGAAAATGTCGGCGCTCAAAAAGGATATTTAATTTTAGAAACCCAGGGAAAGTTGCTGATTGAAGCTGAAGGTGCAATTAATGATGAACGGATAACAGTGTTGCAATCTCAGCCTGTTGAAAATTGCCCGGAACTTTCCGAAGCTATTATCAATTATGTCGCTAGAACTAAAGAAAATTTAGTGTTAAATGATGCCACTCGTGAAGGTAACTTTACGAATGACCCTTACATTAAAGCACGTCAGCCTAAGTCTATTTTGTGTGCGGCTTTGATGAATCAAGGTCAACTGGCTGCTATTGTTTATCTCGAAAATAACCTCACCGCACAAGCTTTTACTCCCGATCGCCTGGAAGTTTTGCAATTGTTATCGGGACAAGCAGCGATCGCACTTACCAATGCTCAACTTTATGCAGAAGTAAAAGAACGCGAAAACCGACTCACTCAATTTATCAATGCCATGCCGATCGGGGTAGCCGTGCATGACACCACCGGACAAATTACCTACGCAAATCAGACAGCACATCAACTAAGTGCCATTCCCACAATACCCGAAGCAAATACTGAGAAATTAGCAGAAGCTTGTCAACTTTATCTCGCGGGAACTAACGAGTTCTATCCAACCGCAAAAATGCCAATCGTGCGTTCTTTGGCTGGTGAAACGGTCAAAGTAGATGATATAGAGTTCCACCGACCTGATAAAATTGTTTCCTTGGAAGTTTCCAGCACACCAATTGTGGATGAAACGGGCAAAATTAATTATGCGATCGCCGCATTTCAAGACATCACCGATCGCAAACAAGCCGAAAAAGTTTTAGCGGATTACAACCGCACTTTAGAACAGCAAGTGAGCGATCGCACTCTCGAACTCCAGCGAGAAATCATCGAGCGACAACGAGCCGAAGACGCAGCACAAGCAGCCAACCGAGCAAAAAGTACATTCCTCGCAAATATGAGCCACGAATTGCGGACTCCCCTCAATGCAATTCTGGGTTTTTCCCAACTGCTGAATCGTTCTTCTAACCTATTGCAGGAACAGCAAGAACACCTGAGTATTATCACCCGCAGCGGAGAACATTTGCTCGAACTGATTAACCAAGTATTAGATTTGTCCAAAATAGAAGCTGGACGCACGACTCTCAACGAGACCAATTTTGACCTCCACCGCCTGCTGAACGACATCGAAAATATGTTCCAACTTCCGGCAGAAAATAAGGGATTGCAGTTATTAGTAGAGCGGATGCCAGACGTACCCCGATATGTGCGAACTGATGAAATAAAATTGCGCCAAATCTTGATTAACCTGCTTTCTAACGCGATTAAATTCACATCCGAAGGCGGCATTTATGTGAAAATTAAAAATCACAATCACGAGCTTGCTCGTCAAATCTACTTTGAGGTTGAAGACACGGGAGCGGGAATTGATGTTAGTGAATTAGACAAGCTCTTTGAAGCTTTTGTTCAAACCAAAACCGGAGAAGAATCGCAACAAGGGACAGGATTAGGTTTAACGATCGCACGTTCTTTTGTGCAGTTAATGGGCGGTGAAATGACAGTCAGTTCTCGTGCGGGAGGCGGTACTATTTTCAAATTTGACATTAAAGTTAATCCAGTTGAAAGTGCCGATCGCCAACAGAAGCAGCCCACCAGACGAGTTATGGCGATCGCGCCCAATCAACCCCGCTATCGGATTCTCGTTGCAGACGACGCTTTTGACAACCGCCAACTGCTAGTTCAACTGCTTTCCGCGATCGGTTTTGAAGTTTACGAAGCCAAAAATGGGATGGAAGCAATAGAAAAGTGGGAGCAATATTCGCCGCACTTAATCTTTATGGATATGCGAATGCCAGTGATGGATGGGTATGAAGCCACCAAACAAATTAAAGCCAAAGCCTCATCTAGCTCCTCTCTTGTTAACGGCGGCGGGTGGATCGAAAGTCAATCTACAGCAATTATTGCCATAACAGCAAGTAGTTTTGAGGAAGAGAAAGCCGTTGTCCTTTCTATCGGCTGCGATGATTTTATTCGCAAACCATTTAGAGAAGCAAACATATTTGATGCTCTGCACAAACATATCGGGGTGCAATTCATTTTTGAAGAACTAAATGCGGCGCCCAGTTTCACAGAAAATGAAGTAAATGTATTGACAAAAACCGCCTTTTCTGAATTGCCTCCTGAGTTAGTAGCAAATCTCCAGCAAGCCATTAGCAACCTCGATGTGGAACAGATGCAAACAGTCATCAGTCAAATTCGCGAAATCAATCAGCCATTAGCTAGGGCGAGCGCAGCTTGCATTAAAAATTTTCAGTACGAACAGTTGCTAAATTTAATACACACATTAAGAGATGAGACATGAACAAAAACCTCCGTTTTACCCGCGAAGAAAGTATTTTAGTTATTGATGATTGTCCTGAGAACTTAAAACTTTTAAGCAGCATACTATCTGTCGCTGGGTATAAAGTTCGCTTAGCTCCCAGTGGGAAATTAGCTCTTAACTTTATCAATGCCAACTTACCCGACTTAATTTTACTGGATATTATGATGCCTCACATGGATGGCTACGAAGTCTGCGAGCAGCTCAAATCTACTCCGAAGACTCAAGATATTCCAATAATTTTTATCAGCGCTTTGCAGGAAGTTTTCGATAAGGTAAAAGCATTTTCTCTGGGCGGAATAGACTACATTACAAAACCTTTTCAACAACAAGAAGTTTTAGTGCGCGTGGAAAATCAATTGCGTCTGAGAAGGATGTCTAAACAACTCATAGACCAAAATATTCTCGAAGAGCGCAACCGCATGGCGCGGGAAATTCACGACACTTTAGCGCAAACTTTTACAGGCATCATCATACATTTGGGAGCAGCAGAACGGGTAATAGCAGCGAATCCAGAACAAGCACAAGCACACATGAAAACAGTCTGCGAATTGGCTCGCTCTGGACTGGCTGAAGCACGGCGATCCGTAGAATGTTTGCGCCCGCAACTGTTAGAAGATGGCGACTTGTATAGCGCTCTCAGCCAAATTGCTCAACAAATGTCATCAGAGACTGATACTCGTACTATTGTTGAAGTGGTTGGCACGGCATATTCCCTACCATTAGAGGTAGAAAATAATCTGTTGCGGATCGGGCAGGAAGCATTAACAAATACTTTCAAATATGCCAAAGCTACGGCTATCAAAATTGAGTTGGTATACGAAACATCGAAGTTTGTTTTGCGGGTGCAAGACAACGGACAGGGATTTGATACCGAAAGTATCTGTTTTAGGAATGGCTTTGGTTTATTGGGCATGAGAGAACGCGCCGATCGCATTAACGCGCAGCTAACTGTAAACAGCCACCCCGGAGCCGGAACAGAAGTTATAGTTTTAGTTAATCGCCAGTAAAGTAAGGTACACATTTCGCAGCATACATAGTAAGTTTGCAGTAAAAATTTCAGTTTTTTTGATAAAATTAACAGGGTAAACATGATTAACCAATCAAATATTATTCGCGTTTTAATTGCCGACGATCATTATATTGTGCGGCAAGGTTTAGTGGCGCTGCTGAATTATGAATCAGATGTTAAAGTTGTGGCGCAAGCAAGCAACGGCCAAGAAGCTATTACAATGTTCCGCGAATATCAGCCCGATGTAACGCTGATGGATTGGCGGATGCCGGTGATGGATGGAGTCGCCGCCATTGCTGCGATTTGTGCGGAGTTTCCCAGCGCCCGGATTGTGATGCTGACGACTTATGACGGCGATGAAAACATCTATCGCGGATTGCAAGCGGGTGCTAAGGGGTATCTGCTTAAGGATGCGGAACCAGAGGAGCTTTTAGCAGCAATTCGGGCGGTTTTTGAGGGTAAAAAGTACATTCCGCTAGCAGTGGGTGTTAAATTAGCCGATCGCCTGAGTGGGCCTGAATTGAGCGATCGCGAATTAGAAGTCCTCCGCCTCATAGTCGCTGGTAAAAGCAACAGCGAGATTAGTGAAGTTCTGCACATCAGCGAAAGTACCGTCAAGTTTCACATCAACAATATTTTGAGCAAAATGGGAGTTAGCGATCGCACGCAGGCCGCTATTTCCGCATTAAAACGCGGGATTGTCAGCATGTAGTTTAATTGTCAGTATTTTTTTACCGAGAAATATGACTATTATGACGGCAAATAATGATAAATAAGACCTTAAGTTTTATGTAAAAACTTTTTAGTAAGGCTAAGCTGGAACTCCTAGGACAAATTAGCCCTGCTCAAAAAAAATGCTTTATTCATTTTTGTCCAAATCTCAAGTCAAAGTCCGCGTTTTAAAACAGTTTGCAGCCGCTGTTTCGGCGTCTTTAGCTCTTAGTGCAATTAGCAGTTTGAAACCCTCGCCGGTATTAGCAGCTAGCAATATCCCCCCCGCAAATCAAACCTCGACTCAGCTAGTCGCAAAATCAGATTCTAGCTTGCAGTTAGGGCAGTTACGCAGCACTGTTCCCGTGCAGACAATGCAGCTCGATCCGGGCGGATTTATCCCGATCGCGATCGGCGGTATGATAATTATTCTGGTGCTGCCGCTATTTTTTGGCGGATTGGTAGTAATTGGCGATCGCGAAGTTGGCATTGTCAGTAAAAAGTTTAGCTTCGGCGGCAAGTCTTTACCGCCGGGAGACTTAATTGCCTTAAACGGAGAAGCGGGATATCAAGCTGATACTTTACCCCCCGGTTGGCACTGGGGTTATTGGCCTTTGCAGTACAACGTTCGCAAAGAGTCTCTGACTGTAGTTCCCCAAGGTGAAATTGCCCTGATTATCGCCGCCGCCGGCGAGTCGATTCCGCCACAGCGCATCCTAGGCAAAATCACAGAATGCGACAATTTTCAAGATGCTCGCAAATTTCTTAAAGGTGGCGGAGAAAAAGGTCGCCAACTCGGCATCCTAACGGGGGGCAGCTATCGAATTAATACAGCATTATTTACGGTAATTACAGCAGCTAATGCTCCCAAACACGGGATGACAGCGGAACAGTTGAAACTCTACAAAATTGCTCCAGATAAAGTGGGAGTCGTGACAACTTATGACGGCGTTCCAATTCAAGATGGCGAAATTGCCGGCCCGATTATTCCGAATCACGACAACTTCCAAAACGCCCAGAAATTTATCAGCGGCGGCGGGCGGCGCGGCTTGCAAGAGCAGGTTTTGCTTTCGGGTTCTTGGAATTTAAACCCTTGGTTTGTCGGGGTGGAACAAGTGCCGATGACGGAAATCCCGATCGGCTATGTCGGCGCCGTGATTTCTTATGTCGGCAAAACCTCGGAAGATGTGAGCGGCGCTGCTTTCACTCACGGAAATTTAGTAAATGTCGGCAATAAAGGGGTGTGGGTGACACCTCTTTATCCGGGGAAACATCCGCTGAACACTCGCATTTTAAAAGTAGAGTTAGTGCCGACTACTAATATAGTATTGAATTGGTCTGGTAAAACAGAAAGGCACAGTTACGATTCTAAACTTTCGTCTTTAACCGTGCGTTCTCAAGACGGTTTTGCCTTTGATTTAGAAGTAGCTCAGATTATTCATGTCGGCGCTTTGGATGCTCCAAAAGTCATCTCTCGCGTCGGTTCGATGCAGAATTTAGTAGACCACGTTTTGCAGCCGACAATTGGGAATTATTTCCGCAATTCGGCTCAAGCTTATTCTGTATTAGATTTTCTCTCGGCAAGAAGCGGCAGGCAAGCGGAAGCAGCCGAGTATATCAAAGCAGCTTTGCGTACCTACGACGTGCAGGCAATTGATACTTTGATCGGGGATATTTTGCCACCTGCAGAGTTGATGCAAACTCAAACAGATCGCAAAATTGCTGAGGAACAGTGCAAGACTTATGAGGTGCAGCAATTAGCGCAAACTCAGCGGCAACAATTGGTGCGGGAAACGGCGCTGGCTGAGATTCAGCAAGAGATGGTGAAATCCGAACAAGGCGTGAAGATTTCTGAGTTGAAAGCCAATTCTCAGGTTAAACAAGCTCAAGGCGAAGCTGAGTCGATTCGGGTGAAGGGAAATGCTCAAGCTGAAGCTTATCGCGCGGGTGTTGTAGCTTTGGGAGGTTCCGGTTATACGGCTTTGCAGTTAATGCAAATTATAGGCGATCGCAAAGTGCGAGTTGTGCCGGATGTTGCGGTAACAGGCAACGGTAGCGGTGGCGGTTTGGTTGATGGTTTGCTGGGAATGATGATGTGGAATCAAACTAGCAAAAATGGAGAAAATGGCGGGGAGTTACCATTAGTTAATTTACAGAAATCCGAGCAGACTGTTTTGGAATCTGCGACCAAGTTACCAGTAGCAAAGGTGCATTCAGCAAAGCCGCCGGCATCTCGCGCTAATTCGCCTGTTGGGAATTCTGAGTCTGATATTGATTCGCGGTTTGATGAATTGCCGTTTGACGATCGATCTTTTAGTTAGGCTGTGCAGTTTGTAGTGAGCACTGTAGGGGCGGGTTCACCAACCATCTGTCCCTAAAACAGATAATTTCATAAACCCGCCCCCGCCCAACCGTAAATCCCCACCTACCTCTTTCAAAATACAAGTTTGTAGCTTCTTGGGTTGAGCGCGATCTTTACCCAACTCTCAACGAGTCCCCAAGTTGGGCGGAGCGAAGCGTAGGGTTCGTTCCTCAACCCAACCTACTAAAGTCCTGACTACAAACGAAAAGCTTGCGGAAAATTCAAGCAGTTATTTTAACTGGATGCAGCGGAAAGAAAACAGCCGGCGAGACGCGGAAAAACTCGGCAAGTTTTTGGATGTGTTCCGTTGTAAGTTGGCGCTTTTCATGGAGGATATCTGAGACAATAGACTCTGTTTTAAAAATAGGAACTAGGTCTTTTTGTCTCAGATCAAATTCTTCGATTAAAGCCTTTAATAGTTCTATCCCATAAATGTCAGGTATGGGTTCTAAAGTTTGCTCGTACTCGTAAACAAGCATTCCCAGTACGTGGAGGTAGTCGCGTTCGTCGGGAGTCAGTTCGCCTTTATCTAACAAAGAGTCGATCGCTTCTTGAGTTGCCATTAACTCCTCCTCAGCAGTTATGGGTCGCGGCGGAAATGTTTTGAGTAGTTCGATATAAGCGCTAGAGTTTTTCATGTGACTATGCAATATTAAGAAAGTAGAACATTATCTATTATTGATACCACGGGTCTTTTTTCCATCGCTCTTCATCATATTCTTCATGGGTAAGTACAGCTCGAATAAAAACCTTTTTAGGTCGATATTCATAATCTATGAAGGTAATCAGTCTGTAGTTATTACCTCTGATGTTAAACACAGTAAAGTTTCCAACTATATCGGCTGAGGAAAAAACTGCTTTCACTTCAGCTAAATTTGACCACTCTGCTGTTGTTGCTAGTTTGTACCAATAGCGCAGGCTTGTTTCGGCATCAGGATACTTTTCCCAGAATTTCCTGAGTGCTGATTGAGAGATAACGTGCATACAGTTCCTCGATAACAAACAAATTTACGCATCGATTGGACTGTCGCTAAAATCATTTGAATTTCATCTTAGCAAATTGCGAAGTATTTTGTCAACTCCGATTCGCAGTACAATCGAGCGATATTGCATCTGAGGAATCTCCCCATGTCAGAACAGTTTTCCACTGAGATTAGCGATCGCATCTGCACTCACATGAACGAAGACCACGCTAGTGCTGTCGTGCTGTACGCTCAAGCATTTGGCGACCAACCGCAGGCAACGGAAGCTCAAATGCTCGCTATTGATGCCAACGGCATGGATTTAACCGCTAAAGTCAATGGCGAAACAGTGCCCGTCAGAGTAAATTTCGATCGCACTTTAAAAGACGCCGAAGATGCTCACCACACTCTCATTGAAATGGTGAAACAAGCTCGAAAAGTTGCTAAGTAGCCAACTACTCACTATTCTGTTATAATTTTAACGTTTGCAGTACGGACTTTAGTCTGGTTTAAAAGTTGTTAAGAACTCAAGTTCTTAGTACAAACCTGTAGTTCGGTTAATTTTTTTTAAGGACTAAAGTCCTGACTGCCAACACAATATTTAATAAAGTTTAATTTATCTCTAAAATATCAAATAAAATGACAGAATCTTCCTCCATACCTAGAAAAATTGATGCCGTCAAGGGCAGTCAAAATAACCCTTTCGAGGCACTGGTAAAGCGACTAGATTTGATGATTCGCGCCCGCTATTCGCTGCTGTACATTGTCGGCGCGGAGGAGGAACCGATCGAGGCTGTAATTGCCCGAGTAGCGCTGCAAGTAACTCCCGCGCGCCGAGTATTGTTGTGGGATCTCGTGCGGGGCTGGGAGGATAACGGTTCTGGGAAAGGTTCGGTAATGGCCGCGCTCGATCGCGTCAGCAAGACTGTTGTAGAAGAATATACCATATTTGTACTGCGGGATTTGCACCCAATTTTGAAATATCCATACAGCGAAAAAAACGCGGCGGTAGTGCGAGAATTGCGGAATTTAACGCGGGAATTGAAGCGCAGCAAAAAAACTATAGTTCTTACTTCTCACACGCTGGAATTGCCGGAGGAATTGAAAGAAGAAGTCACAGTTATTGATTTTCCTTTACCCAACGTGAAAGAAATCGACAGCTTAATTTCCCACGTTGTAGAAAAGCCACAACAGTTGCAAGTTAGCGGTTTAGCAAGGGAACAGTTGGTTAAAGCTTGTCAGGGTTTGAGTCGGGCTAGAATCGGGCGGGTTTTGGCTAAAGCTTTGGCCGCCAAACAGCAAATTAACGAGTCAGATATTGACGGAGTTTTGGAGGAAAAACAGCAAGCAATTCGCCAAACGGGCATTTTGGAGTTTTTTAACTCCAGAGAATCCCTAAAAAGTGTGGGCGGATTGGAGAATTTGAAACAGTGGGTAAAGATGCGGCAAGATGCTTTTACTGACGAAGCGCGCCGCTACGGTATACCGAATCCGAAAGGAGTTTTGTTAGTAGGAATTCAAGGAACGGGCAAATCTTTATCTGCGAAAACTATTGCTTGCGAATGGCGTTTGCCGCTGCTGCGGTTGGATACTGGGAGATTGTTTGGCGGCGTGGTCGGGGAAAGCGAAAGCCGCGTCAGGCAAATGATACAATTAGCAGAGGCGATCGCACCTTGCGTTTTGTGGATCGATGAAATAGATAAAGCCTTCGGCAACATTATCAGCGGCAGCGACGGCGATTCGGGAACTTCGCGACGGGTATTCGGCAGTTTGATAACTTGGATGCAGGAAAAAACCAGTCCGGTGTTTATTGTCGCAACTGCAAATAACGTGCGGATTTTGCCGGCAGAGTTGCTCAGAAAAGGCAGGTTTGATGAAATTTTCTTTTTGAATTTGCCCTCAGAATCGGAACGGCAAGATATCTTTAAAGTGCATTTGCAGCGTTTGCGGCCGACTAGATTGCGGGAGTTTGACTTGGGGGTTTTGGCGAAGTGCGCTGAGAATTTTAGCGGTGCAGAAATCGAGCAAGTTGTAATTGACGGATTGTACCGGGCTTTTGGCACTTTTGTCAACGGACAGCGCCGGGATTTAATGACTGAGGATATTTTAAGGTCGATCGAGGATACAGTACCTTTAGCTGCGATCGCGCGATCGCAAATTGAAGATTTGAAACGGTGGGCGGCGGAAGCCGGCGCGAGAACAGCATCTAACGATACTCACTTAATTGATGAATTGAAACGCTACAGCCAGCGGCGGGGAATGGATGCGATCGACGACAATTAACTTAATTTCCCATCTGTTTGCAGTCAGGACTTTAGTCCTTATTCCTGATTCACCAAAACTTGCTCGGACTAAATTCCTCACTACAAACCCAACCTAAAAATATCCGCATAAATAGAATTTCCCTCAACCATTCTCCCCGCATCCGGCGAATCGTAAACCACCAACAGCGAATTCTGCCCCCCCAAATACGGAAACAGCGACAACCCCTCAGCATTGTCCGCACCAACCTTAAAAGGCAAGTCAAACAATACCTCCAAACCTACCCCATCTTGTCGAGTAATACTGTCGCCCGATCTCCCTAAAATTCCCTTTAACCGACAAACCCTCATCTCCCCAGATAAAGTCATCGTCGGCCCGGCTAAAACCATCAAATCTTCCCCGTTCCAGCACAATTCTCGCACGCCCAGACCGTTCAAATCAACAAAATGTTTGTTGTACAATTTCCCTCCTTCCCCAATCGCCTTAAGCCTTAAAACTCCCGCTTGGGCCTCTTCAACTTCTATCTCTAAAATTATCGCCCAACCCCGCAGCACCGGCCCCCGCAAACCCAGAAAAATGCGATCGCCGCGCACCGCCAACCCTTCAATATCAAAGCCATTTTCTTTGCTCGGAATCGGCACAGATAAATATAGACCGAGGTGGCTGTCATCTTTGAGCGCGTCTGTCAGCAAATTGCCCGTTTCTGTCCGCTGAAGGCATCCAACTTTCTGTTCCCTTTGATTGTCTGGATCGGAAATTGACTCGCACAAAATCCCGTCTTTCATAGGAATGCGCGCCAGCAAATAGCGGTTGACTTCTGTCTCTATTCGTGCTAATCTTTCAATGTCTTTTTCGGGGTCTTTGCCTTTAGCTTTTTTGCGTTTGGTGCTGTGAGAACCCACCACCCAAAGGTAATCGTCGCTGAAATCAATTCCTTCAATATCGATTTCGGATTCTCCCGAAAGTTGGAGAAAATCTGCGATCGCAAATCTTTGATGTTCTCCAAAAATATGAGGCGCGACAGGCGACAACCGCTCGATCGAAGTCGTTTCATCGGAACCCAGCCACAAATGACCATCGGGAGTGAAAGCAACAGCGGATAAGTCTGTAATAATATCAGCGACTTCGCTGTTGAATTGCAGCAGCAGCCGACCGAGCAAAAAAGATTCTGGCATAATTATTAGCATCAAAACTATTGTTACGGTCAGTCATTATAGCTAAACTGGCTTGAAACTCCTAAGTTGCCACAGGTCTAATAGTCCATCGGCGACTTAATTCTCCGTCTCAAAGCTTGCATTCGTTTAAAACTAAGATGTTGCACCATTCTCCATCAGGCTTTTATGGGCGGGCTCGCGTGCCCAACCCCTACTCCCCACAATAAAATTTAATTCTCGCTTCACAGGCCCGAAAGCCTGTTCGTGACACAGGTGCAAGATTTGAGTTAAAACCGACTGAAAACTAAAAAAGATATCCTCCTCAAGCCTCATACCGAGGAATTCCGCTTTGAGACAGGAGTTTTTACCCCTGGTGGCCCCAACCGCAGCCGGCGGTGATTAGCAAACCGAACCTCCACAGACGGATAACACCCTAATTGAAGCATTAACATTGCCGTTACGTTTCGTTACGATAAGGAAACAGAGAGAAAAACCTCTCCTTCATAAAATCAGAGGTAGCCATTATGAACGGTACATTTCGCGTCGGCAACCTGTTTGGGATTCCCTTCTTTGTCAACGCATCTTGGTTTCTAGTTCTGGGTTTAGTAACCTGGCAGTACGGCGGTGCATTAGCTGCCCTGTTTCCCGCATTGGGCCCCGTAGCGCCCTGGATGCTGGGATTATTCACAGCGTTGCTGTTATTTGCTTCCGTCTTAGCCCACGAATTAGGACACAGTTGGGTAGCCATCAAACAGGGAATTGGCGTGAAATCAATTTCGCTATTTCTGTTTGGCGGACTGGCTAATTTGGAAAGAGAATCCAAAACGCCAGCCGAAGCATTTTGGGTAGCCATTGCAGGCCCGTTGGTCAGCTTATTGTTATCCGGTTTGTTAGCAGCAATAGGTATCGGTGCCGGTCTCACAGGCCCCGCAGCCGCCATCGTCGGACTTTTAGCTTCCATCAACTTAGCTTTAGCCTTATTTAACTTAATTCCCGGTTTGCCCCTCGACGGCGGCAACATCCTCAAAGCAATCGTCTGGAAAATTACCGGCAACCCTTACAAAGGCGTAATTTTTGCCAGCCGCGTCGGTCAAATAATTGGTTGGATCGCCATCGGTACAGGCATCTTCGGCAATATTTGGAATCTAGTAATCGGTTGGTTCTTGCTGCAAAATGCCGGTCAATCTGCCCAATATGCCACAGTCCAAAATGAACTGGCAGGCCTGACAGCCGCAGATGCTTTGACCCCCGAAAGCCCGATCGTCTCCCAAGACTTGTCCCTCAGAGAATTTGCCAACAATTACGTGATCGGTAAGGCTCAAACATGGCGCAGGTTCTTAGTTACCGACGATGCGGGACAATTGGTAGGGGCGATCGACCTAGACGACCTCAAAACCATTCCTACCGGAACCTGGCCCGAAGTTTTAGTTAAAGAACTTCTGAAGCCGATCGAATTTTCCACAACAGTCAAACCAGAATTATCTCTCCTCGAAGTCGTCACCCTTCTGGAACAGCTAAAAGTACAAGAACTCCCCGTCATTCGGGAAAACGGTGTCCTCGTCGGACTTGTAGAAAAAGCTGAAATTGCCCGCCTGCTGCAAAAACGAGCCCAAGCTAACCCTGCTTGATATCCTCAGATACTTGACAAATAATAGTTAACCCCCTCGATTTCCCCTTACCAAAAGGGCGATCGGGGGGATTAACTGTTTTAGCTGCACAAAAGTCCAGTCAAACACTAAATTATTCGCTACAAATCAAGGATCGTAACTATAATAGTTTATCGATCATCTGAGCGAGGACGCTATGCCATCTCAGCACTTTTCCTCTCAATCCGAAACCACAGAGTCAAAAGTTCTCCCTGCTCTCACAAACCATATATTGCCCGACGCGATCGCGCCTCAACCAACCGCTCAATTAAACAATGCAGAGCTGACTGTTTCAGCATCTCAAGAGATCGTTTACAAATTTTTTATATATCACATCAAAAACTCGACAGCCGAAATAGTTTTGCAGCAATTTAAAAAAATATTTATCCACCTGATTCCTCCAGCCAACCCCAAATTAATTCAAGCTTTACACGCAATAATTGAATTTGACAGTCAACTAGAATTTAACAACTTATTTAAACGCTGCTGTTACATCTTATTAAATAACTGGATCACTCAGAGACAATACCAACTTGCTCGCGACTTAATTAAAATTATTAGCGAGAGAACCTTTAGCGAACCAGACCCGGACAATTGTCTCAAAATACTGAGAGTGTGGCTGACCAATTTTCTCAGCACCAAAGACTATGAAGACCTCAAGTTATTTGTATTAAAGTACGCGGACTACCAGCCGCTACAAAATCACTGGACTTCTCGCTATCAGCCTTATTTGCTAGCAGCTCAATATCTAGATGCTAACAACGCCCCCGAAGAACGCCAAACTGCCAGAGTATTGTCGCAGCAGCTCAAAGAAAAGTATAAGTTTGACCTAGCAATGTATACCTCTCGCTCTCAGTCTGCCGCATCTCAATTAAAAAATTATCATAATCCCACACTTTTAGGAGATGAAGCCCTGCGTTTAATCAAACTAATTTTAGTCAATCGAGGAGCCTTCAGTTATCGCAGCTTAGCAAATATTTTTCTTAGTCAGAGTCAAAATATTACCTACAAGCAGTTTAAGGAATCTCTAATTAAGTATTTATTTGATTACCAAGGGAAATTTTTACGTACAGATATTTACCAAGCAAAAATAATTAATCTTTTAGAGATGTTTCATCCAGAAAATGACGAAGAAATTTTGAAGAGCGGCCTGCATCTAAGAACTTGCAATTATCTAATTAAATGTTTGACTGTGGAAACTTTCGGGGAACCAACAGCCTTATTTCTACTGTTTGCCACTCAACTAAATCCTTTAACACTAGCAATACTAATTCTCAAAATAATTTTGATTTCACCGCATTCCCGAACCTACTTTGAACTTTGTTGTGCTCGATTAATTCAATACTATCAAGATAACTCGGATACTGAATGTCAGTGGCTGATTAATTTTTTAGAAGTTAGCCAAATTTCTCTAACTATTTATGGAGAAAATGTTCAGTATAATTTAGTGAATATGTCAGACAAGCATGAAGAAGAACAGTTGTTTATTGACCTCAAAAACTGTCGAGTTTTTTCTCAACACAAACAACTCAGAAAAGATAAAGATTAGTCATCAGTCATCAGTCATTAGTCATTAGCTGCGCCTTTCGCACCCGACAGCAAATTTATAGGGTAAGCTGTACTGCTAAATTGTATGTTGAGGGCGGGATTTACTGCCAAACCCCTACTCCCCACAAAAGTGAAATTTTCTTTTACCATGCAATTTAAATGCGGATTAGCTTATGTAAACTTCTCCGGGAACATTGTTCGCTAATTTATATAAGTTCGATCGGCTTGTGCTAGCTCTTGTGCGTTAGCATCGGGCATTTATCCCCTACCCACTATTTGCTCTCCCGCCGCCTTCATGAAAATAAATGCGCCGCCCGGAATCATCGCGGATACTCCAACCGGCAAATTTTCTACCAGTTGGGCAAATTTTTCTTCACTTTCTGCCCAAGCTGGAACAAACTTTTTCAGTTGAGGTGCCATCTCGTTGAAAGACTGCGCTAATTCGCCGACTCGATCCTACTGACAGCAACAGCGCGATCGAACTCTCTGGCGGCGATATCTTTAACTGCTTCGTTGAGTCGCAGCGGTAGCGTTACGCACCTAGCTGTCAGCACTCCAACAATTGTCTCTAGCAGCAGCACCGCCACACAAACTAAAATTTTAGGGCGGGTATTTGTGTTAATTTCCGCCATGAAATCGGATTCGGAAACTGCGATCGCCATCAGCCAGTTTCAACCGTAACTATCCGAAAACAGCAGCACTTCCACAAAATTTTCTTGCCCGTCTCGCCTAAATTTCAGTTGCTGCTGCTGCTCAATCTCGCCACAACCCCCGAAGCGATCGTACAAATACTCGGTTGCGCTGCCAAGGACGGGAGTTTGGCTCTCTAAAATATTCAGTCAATAGCGGTTGCTGCTTTCCCGACATCTTTCTAAAGGGTGATTCTTGACTCAAACTGGCAATCAGCAAGCGCGATCGTTCGATCGCGAAAATTTGTCCCGTTTTGCTAAACTTGATGCGATGGAGATATTGCTGAAACTCCGAGAGCAAAAAATCTACGGCACTAACTCCCAGCAATTTACCATTTCGATCGCGACTCGGTTGGCTGGCAGCAATAAAAACAGTCCCGGGAGTAAAACCCGGATAAATACTCGTCCAAATCGGTTTGTTAGCTGCGACAGCTTCTTTTTACCAGGGGCGCAGGCGGGCATCGCAGGTTCCGGCTTCTGCGTTTAATTTGGCCGTGCCAGTGCCTCTTTTGTCTGTAGCGAAGTAAATTTGCTGAGAGTTGGTAGACTCGTTAGCTGCGAGAATTTGCAAGCTGTTGTCGTGAGGGTGGCGGCCAATGCCGAGATATTCTCCTGATTTTTCAGCACCGAAGGATATCCACTGAATGCTTTTAAACGATCGCATTTGCTGCCAGACAAACTTGTCTCCCCGAGGATGGAGCCTTTCTAATTTTAACAGGACTTACGCATCCGGGTCGGTGAAACCCGGTTTTTTACCGAATCTGGGGTCTACAACGCGCGTTTTCGTAAAAAAAAAACCCGGTTTCTAAACGATCGTGCGTCCAGGACTATTTAAGTTTAATTGACCGCAGTCGATCGATTCAGCGTTAAGTTGATTTACTCAGTGGGTATTTTCAACAACAGCAGTTAGCTTTTTTTCAACTCTCTTCCCCATCTCCGCGATCGATTTCTGGGCGCACTCTTCCACTACGACAGTCATGGACGCACGCTTCCCAAAACAACCCGGTTTCTCGCTGTCGCGATCGAGCCTATATGACCGAATTACGTGCAGAGACCGGGTTGTTGCATCCACGTCTGTACTATTTGTCTGTTGCGAAACGACAGATACCCGACAATCCCGCCTGCTGCGACGATTTGCAGCACAAAAGAGGCAACTAGAAGGCGACGCAGGGGGATTTTTGGTTGCTGTTGAGAAGTTTTGCTCGCCCATCCCGGCAACGGCATAGGTTGGTGACTAATTGCTTCCTAATACTTTAACTGTTCCAGCCTGTAATTTCACTTACGGGCGATCGAGGCTGTTTGCTTGCCCTCAAAATAACTCCCACACACAAATCACGAGCAAGCACGAGACTTATACAATTTTAGATTTTAGATTTTAGATTTTAGGTTAAATAATTGGGGATGAATGATCGAGCTCGTGCTTTGGAGCTTAGCTACAGTGGCATTCTTTTTTTCAACTGGTATTACGCACTGTTAGCTGAGAATACCTCCGCCATTTTCTTGGTAGGTTGGGTTGCCTACCTCAACCAAACCTAATTCTTCCTTCAAACCTCTTCGGTTCATCCGTTACATCCCTTCAATCCCGTACACAATCGGCTGCCAAACATCCATCCGTTATATCTGTTAAATCCCCTACACCATACTTTGCCTAACTTCTCTCTCTTTAACAGCTACGCGGAAAATCCCCCGCTTGTCCAAACGGATATAGCGAGGGGCGAGAATAGGTATTCTCGGAAAATATAAAGTGGTGGCAGTGGCTTTTGTCCAGCCATTGCCATCTATAGAAGCCATACTGTTTTAGGCTCACAGAAAGATTTCAGAGCCAACTCTCTGCTTGCAGTCAATGCTTGAAGTCAAACCAACCAGTTCAAGCAAGAAGTTCAAGCAAGAAGTCAAAGCAAGTGGTAAAGGCCTAGGCTACTTCTTCTTCTCGATCGATTTGGCGCAGGTGAATGTGCTTGCGTCCCAGAGAGATTTCAAATTCATCTCCCGGCTGGAGTTCCATTTGTTTGGTGTAGGCAGCTCCAATCAGTAAGTTGCCGTTAGATTGAACGCTAATCCGATAGCTGGCAGAGCGTCCGCCGCGTCCGTTGCCGTTTTGCTTCCCGTCTAGCTGAATGCCTTCTGCATCAATCAGCGCATTCAGGAATTTCATCATGTTGACCCGTTCTACGCCATTCTTGGTAACGGTATAGTAGCCACAGGCTCTAGCTTTTTCTTCCTTGGTAAGGTTCTCTAGGTCTTTGACCTTTTTGATCAGATCTTCGCCTTCAAGGGGTTCGATATTTTTCTTTTTAGCCATTTACTGAGTCCTGAAATATTCAACTGGTGTACGGATTTTTTCTCGGTTGGTTTTTGGTTGGACCAAGAAACTTTAGCTTTATAGCTGGTCGTAAAACCATATTACACCGATCGGCTCAATTGTTAACCACTATTATCTAAATATTTTTAACAACCTGCTGTCTTTCTTGAGGAGTAGCTCGAGCCGGTGCGAGCAATCTCTAAACTCGGTAGCATAAGCTATCAGCTATCAGCTAGCTAAATATTTGCCCCGCTCTTAAAATCCCATGAAGTTAACCACACGCGGACACTACAGTGTCAAAGCATTACTGGATCTAAGTTTGCAACCTCGCTTTGGCCCGACATCGGTGAAATCGATAGCGAAGCGACAGGAGTTACCGGCTCCTTATCTAGAAAAATTGCTGATTGAAATGCGACGAGCCGGTTTAGTCCAATCAGTTCGGGGTTCCCAAGGAGGATATCAATTAGCCCGCGAGCCCGCTCAAATCTCTTTAGGACAAATCTTAGAGGCTGTAGGTGAAACTATTGAACCTTTACCTCGACATTTTCCCGACGCGACGCAAGCAGAGGACTGGGTAACATTCAGTTTGTGGAACCGATTGCACAAAAAACTTGCCGAAGCGCTGTACAGTATTTCCCTCGAAGACTTATACTATGATGTCCGCAGTTGGCAAGCGGCTCTTGGGGAAGAAACTAGCTTTATCATTTAAATGGTAAGTTCATTCATGCGATCGGCAGCAAGCACACATGGACGCAACACTTGTTACCTACTTTGGAGGCACACGCTGCGGTGCTGTCCGCTTCCTTGTCGCCGTTGACAAACACGAAGCATCTGATTGCAACTGCTCTATCTGTAAAAAGAAGGGATTTTTGCACCTCATTGTGCAGCCGGAACGTTTTACCTTGCGAGCGTGGCGAAGATGTTTTGACAACCTATACATTTAATACAGGAACTGCTCAACATACTTTCTGCCGAATTTGCGACATTCACTCGTTCTATCGCCCCCGATCGCATCCCGATCATTCGCTCTGTTGACTCAGATGCCATCGAACACTTTCAGATCCTACCCTTTGACGGTGTTAATTGGGAGGAGAACGTACACTTGCTGCGCGACGAAAGTAATCTCAGCAGTTAAAATTGCCTCTCAAAAATTACAGTCCCTAAAGGCAGCAGCAGTTAAAACCTGCGCTACCATTGCGAGCGCTCCTGCTCTAACAATCAAGCAAGATGGTTCGGGCCCCCGGATTCATCCGTGGAGCGAGAAAACAGCTCCTCGCTCCCCATCGCCAGCCCCCGGATCGATGGGTGGGGTCGCTTTCTTCAATTCTTTAATCTAAAATCTAAAATCTAAAATCTAAAATCGATTGACGGACTATCAAGTTTGACACAATATATAATGATGCCGGATGAATTTCCTGTTGTGATTTTAGCTGCGGTGTTGGATTATTCGATCGGCGATCCTTGGGGTTGGCCGCATCCCGTGCAGGCGATGGGTTGGGCGATCGACAGCTATACTCGACTTGTCTTTAATATATGGAATAATCCCGCAGGCAAAATGCCTGAAGCAGGCGATCGTCCCGCTGGCGATCGGCCCAAACTGCTGCTACGATGTGCTGGTACAATACTAGCGATCGGGCTGATTCTAGGCAGTTATACTGTCAGTTGGTCGATCGTCCAAGCTGCTAGTTGGGTGCATCCTCTTTTAGGTATTGCCATACAGACCATTTTGCTGGCAAGCTGTTTTGCAGGTCGCAGTTTGAGGGCGGCTGCGGAGGATGTGCTAGCACCTTTAAATGTTGGAGATTTAGTCAAGGCGCGAGAACGGTTGAGCCTTTACGTCGGCCGGGATACCGAAAACTTATCGGAGCCTGAAATTCTGCGAGCATTGTTAGAAACTGTAACCGAGAATGCAGTTGATGGCGTGACAGCACCGCTATTTTATGCCTTACTTGGGTTCGCTCTGCCGCATCTATTATTAAGTGTTACCGCTCGGCCGATCGATCCTAACTCGATGTGGGTGAGTGCTATAGTCCCCTTGACGATCGCTTACAAAGCAGCCAGCACATTAGATTCTACGATCGGCTACAAAGAAGCGCCCTACACTGATTTAGGATGGTTTAGCGCCAAACTAGAAGACGTGCTGACTTGGATTCCTTGTCGGCTAACAGTGATTACTTTAGCCCTTATATCTGGCAAACCGATTTACATTTGGCAAATTTGTCAGAGAGATGCTGTTAAAGATGCCAGTCCGAATTCCGGTTGGAGCGAGTGCGTTTACGCAGCCATCTTGGGAGTGCAACTAGGAGGTACTAATTCCTATCGCGGAGTTCTCAAACACAAACCGCTGTTAGGCGAGCCGGTTCACCCCATCACAGCGCCGCTAATTTGCCAAGCATTGCAATTAACTCGGTATTGCTTTCTGATTTGGTTGGGACTATCATTGCTTTTTTATACCTTATTATGTTTGAGCCGCTAACTAATCGCCTTACCCGAACAGTCCCGGAGGCATAAATAACGTATTTGTGTCATTGTTCGCGCTCCAAGCCTTGCAATCGCAGCATCTGCTTTTCATCCGTTCGAGGTAAGTCCAGCAGAAGACAGAGATCCGCCACCGACAGGAGTAAAAAAAAGTTTTGACCTGAGTTCAAACCCCCAGATTCATCTGTCAAGTCCATCTACAATCTCAAATCTCAAATCTCAAATTGTTCGATATGCCAACAGCCAACAATTAGCTCGCAGCAACCAATGACTAAAATTATCGAAATTTTATCGCCTGATGAAGTGAGGCGCACTCTCACCCGCGTCGCTTCCCAGATTGTAGAAAAATCAGGGAACCCCTCGGAGTTAGTGCTGTTGGGGATTCATAGTAGAGGAGTGCCTTTAGCTCAAATTTTGGCCGATCAAATTGAAGTCCTCGAACAAGTCAAAGTACCCGTGGGCGCTTTGGATATTACCTTTTACCGAGATGACTTGGATAGAGTTGCGATGCGGACACCGGCTAAAACAGAAATTCCTTTCGATTTGACGGGCAAAACCGTGGTGTTGGTAGATGATGTTATCTATAAAGGCAGAACGACTCGAGCGGCTTTGAATGCGGTAAACGATTACGGGCGGCCGGAGAAAATTTGGTTGGCGGTATTAGTCGATCGCGGCCACCGAGAAGTACCGATTCAGCCGGATTTTACAGGTAAAAAGTTGCCGACTGCAAAGGAAGAACAAGTTAAGGTTTACGTTCAAGAACTCGACGGGCGGGACGGAGTGGAGTTAATTAAGAGATAATACGATTTTAGATTTTAGATTTTAGATTTTAGATTGGGCACAAATGACTGTTAAACAAAGTCCAGCTAAATAAACTACTTAGGGTGCGCTGTAACTAGCGCGTCAAGCCAATTTTTGCGTCCATCACCGAGCAAAATACTTCGTTTCCGCCCGCTGACAACGTAAAAAACCCGGTTTATACCAGAATAGGGGCTTTTGGGTAAGCAAGCCTCTAGGAAGAAACGGGGTTTTTCGCGCGCTGAGCGTCCTAAGTTATTAAAAATCGGCAGTGCAGGAGTTGAACCTGCCTGGGGCGAATTATGAGTTCGCTGCCTAAACCGCTCGGCCAACTGCCGTTAAGTCGATTTGTTCGACCTAACTCAAAATGAATTATAACATAATTTCTCAGTCCGTGCTAGAACTAGAGAACAAAAATCAAAATCTTTAGATCTGCTGAGTCCCCGATCGCCTGTTAGCCGCTCTTAGGCAAGCCGATCGACCGGACAAAGCAGTTTCTAGGACTCGGCATAAAATTATAGGCAATGGCAGTGAATTCGACGGTAGTGCTGACTCTAGTTCTCCTGGCTCTGATGTTTGGAGCAGGCGTGACGAGTTCTGTTTGGGGATTTACTATAGGTCGCGAAGCCTTGAAAGGAACGACTCAACCCGATATTCGCCCCAGCAACAATGCTGGCAGCGGCAAGCAGGGAACTGTGGCTAGCAAAGACCAAGTGAGCATTTTGAAAGAAAAAGACATTCTCAAAACCGTCAAAGCGCGGGTAGAAGGTCGCGATCCAGAAAAAACAACGGCCGGGGCAAATACTAAAACAGACAAGGCAAGCTCTAAACCAGCCACAGCCAAAAAACCGGCTGCACAAAATGCCAGCGCCAAGTTTCCCCTGAACAGTCGCGACGGGGGAATAACCTTGGAGGTAAGCGCTGCCAGTCAGCGCAACAATTCCATGCTGCTAGACGTGAGCATGAAAAACGAAGGCTCCCAAGCTGTGAGGTTTCTCTACAGTTTCTTGAACGTCACTGACGATCGCGGCCGGGCCCTGAGCGCGACTGCGGAGGATTTGCCGGCCGAACTGCCCCCCAACGGGCAGGTGTATTACGGTACGGTGAGTATTCCCACAGCTTTGCTGGAAAATGCTAAGGAAGTTTCGCTGACGCTGACAGATTATCCAGGTCAAAAACTTCAGTTGCAAATATCTGGCATTCCAGTGGTGAAGTAAAACAAAAGGAGCAAAACCTCCAGAGGGATTCTCACGTTTGATCGAGAAAGTTGTTCTAGGGAGCGTTGTGTCACTTTTAGGGGCGAGAGTGCAGGAGATATCTGATTTACCCGCGATGACTTGGGCAGAGGTGCTGTCGCGGTTGCTGTCAGTGCTGCTGCTGATTGGGATCAATGCTTTTTTTGTGGCGGCTGAGTTTTCGATGGTGACGGTACGCCGATCGCGCATCAATCAGTTAGTGGATGCTGGCGATATTGCAGCTCTAACTGTTCAATCTTTGCAGCACAGTATCGAGCGATTGCTATCGACAATGCAGTTGGGAATCACTCTTTCTAGTTTAGCTCTCGGCTGGATTGGGGAAGATACGATCGCCGTGCTAGTCCAAGCTGCGATCGGCTGTTTGCCGCTGCCAATTTACATCAAGTCTGCGATCGCCCATTCTTTGGGCATATCAATAGTAACTTTTTTCCTGTTAGCTTACCTGCAAATCGTACTCGGCGAACTTTTCCCCAAATCTGTAGCGTTACTGTATTCCGAACAGTTGGCCAGAAGTTTAGGACCTCCGAGTTTATTGATTTCCCGTCTGTTCAATCCCTTTGTGTCGTTTCTCAATCAATCCACTCGATCGCTCTTGCGGTTTGGGGGCATCGAATACGACCTAAGACACCGACCGGTTACTCCCGAAGAACTGCAATTAATTATAGCTACTTCCAGCGAATCAAGCGGCTTGGAAGCAGAAGAGCGAGAACTGCTTAACAACGTGTTTGAATTTGGCGAAGGTTGGGTAGAAGAAGTAATGGTGCCCAGGCCTAGCATTGTCGCACTTCCCAAGACGGCAACCTTTCAAACTTTGCTCGACGAAATGGCGATTTCTCACCATTCCCGCTATCCCGTGACGGGAGATTCTTTAGACGAAATTATCGGCATTATTGGCTTCAAACAACTTGCGAAACCCCTAGCTGAAGGTTTGCTATCTCCCGACACGCCAATTTTACCTTGGATGCGTTCGGTGAGGTTTGTGCCGGAGATGATGCTGCTGGGGGAACTGCTGCCTTTGATGCAGAGTTCGTCGGAAGAAATTGCGATCGTAGTCGATGAATTTGGCGGCATTTCCGGGTTAGTGACGCTGAGGGATTTGATTGCCGAAATTATCGGCCGCAGCTACGAGTCGCCCGACAGCAAAGAAATTGCTTTGCAAGTATTGGACGATCGCACTTATTTAGTGCAAGCGCAGTTAAATGTAGATGATGTGAATCAAATATTGAATTTGGATTTGCCAGTAACTGACGAATATCAGACAATTGGAGGTTTTCTGAGTTATCAGTTGCAAAGAATGCCGGCTGCTGGGGAAGTTTGGCGGGGCGAAAATGTGGAACTTACGGTTGTTTCTGTGTCCGGGCCGCGGTTGGATCAACTTCAAATTCACTTGTTGGAAGGGGCTGCGGGCGATCGAACTTTAGATGGAATTGCAGCAGCGGATGGGGAAGTTGTGGGGAAAGGCGAAAGAATAGCGGGTTGAAAGGTGCGGCGAAAATTTCTAGTTGAGCATATTTTAGCGAATACCTAGATAATCTACTCGCTCGAAGTCGCTGCGTACTAAATCATCTAACGTCGGGCCTTTGGGGCGCAAATTAATGCGATCGCCAACCTTCACATTTTCGTAATATGCGTAGGGGATATAGATATCTTGCTCCTCCATAAAAGCGTAAGTAAAGCGAAAGGCACTGTCAATGTCCTCAGCTTTAACCTCACGAAAATCAGAGAGGAATAGGAGATCCATTTCTTCCTCAAAGTACAGCATCTCAGCAAATGCACCTCTCTCGTAGCAGTTATAACCAATATAACCGCAAGTGTCGCTGCATTTGTAGTAGATGGCGCGAGTGGATAGGAACCAGGAAAGGGTGATAGCATCTCCTTCTCCAAATACAAGGGAACCGGGATGATGATTCAGTTGCTCAACGATCGTCCAAGGATGTCCTCGGAACTGAAATACAATATAGCTTTCGGCCGTAATTTCGATTTCGCGATCGTATATATCCCGTTCCCAAACATCCGCACGTCTCGCCCTACTAAATTTTTCCGCCACTGACTCAATAGGAGCGCGAACGAGAAGTAGATTTTGGTTTCTGTCAATTGTTTCAATACCTCGGCGCTCTTCAATAGACATGATTTTCACCATTGAGTAAGCTATGAATGAGTAGATAATTAACCTTTAATTAATGAAAAGCCTTCCGGGGATTCCAGGGCCTACTGCTTCTGGAAGCGTTAGCTGGATCAAGTAGACTTCGGAATTTTTCAGGGAGGCTTCACCTAGTTGGAGCTGATTAAAGCTGCCGGGAATTTCACAACCTATAGCGTGCCAGACAGCTACACCTCTCACTGTAGCTTCTGCTATTGTAGCATTACTAATCTGCTTGATATCGGCGCTAGTGAGAAAAATGATTGCTGGTATTTTGCCTGCTGTCTTGGCAGGGCTGTTACTGAGCGCATCAATGAAACCGAGAATTTGATAATCTTGGTAATTAGGGGGGAGAAGACCTCCTTGCAGTGCCTTGGCCTCATAGAAAACGCTATCAGGATATGTTTCAGTTGGGCCTGCTGGAAAGTTTACGAACACAAGTGGAAGAACTCCATCAGGTTCTACATTTCGGATAGCACCACCTGTGGCCGCTGCCCTTGCTGGTGAAGGAAATAACCTAAAATTCTCTGGAATTGTAGTACCTGGTCTGATGGTAGCTAGTGCAAAGTTTTGAAAAGCTCGTCCAACTTGATTGATTGGTATCCCTTGACTATTGGCAAGTTGATCGAGTCTAGCTTTGGTTGCTGCTGTATGAGAAGGGTTTGCACAGAACTGAGCCTGAGCTGCACAAGTAAGTCCATTAATAGCAGTTGCTACCCCAATAAATACAGCAGTCTTTTGAACGTAGTTCGTATAGCTCAAGCTCCAATGATACTTACAAAATGATGCTTGCGAAATTGATTGCAGAGTGCGATCTATAGGATGTTACGAGCTGAGCTATTTTATTGTAAGTGATACAAATAACTTATTGCCATAACCGATGTCACATTTGGAACCAGGCAGGTATGGTAAACATCTACAATAAATAATATTGAAACAGTACCAGTAATGCTGAAACACCGCTACCTAATATCTGCTTTTTCTTCTGTCATTATTGTGTCTCTAGCTCTTTTTCAGACTGTAGCGAATGCTCAGGAAGAACCAGGGTGTTTTATACTTGATTCATCAGGTAAAGTCAATAGACTCGATCCTTTATGCAAGCGCGATGAACAGCAGAAATTAAGAAATGCTATGAAAGCTCAAGAACTTTATCAACAAGGATTCGACCTTGCTCGCAAAGGACAATATAAAGAATCAGTTGAACTTTTAACTCAAGCAATTAATCTCAATCCTAGCTTTCCAGAAGCGCATATTGTTCGCGCTGATGCTCAAACTTTATTAGGAAACCTACAGGGTGCAGCAGAAGATTTTCAGAAAGCTATAGATATCTACAGGGCTAGAGGACAATCGCAAATAGCTGATATGCTTTTAGTCCCATTGAATTCGCTGCAAAATGAAATTAGGTTTGAACAGGAAGACCAGGGTCAACCGAAAGTTGAGGATGAGCCGAAAGGTAAATAAGCACTCGGATGATTCAAAACTAATTAACAATCAATTTTTCAAATTTTAGTCATGCAGGACTTACGCATCAAAACCCAAGAAACCGGGTTTTTGGCAGCTTCTGCCATCTGTAATATATTCTTGCGAAAAAACCCGGTTTCTGACCACCCGCTGCGATGCTTAGAAACCGGGTTTTTTACCGTTTCGGCGGGCGGAAGCGAAGAGACTCGAAAAAACCCGGTTTCTGGGCCGTCGTGCGTAAGTCATATTTAAGCGTAAGGCACCGGATCTTTCAAGCCCAATTCCTCAAAAGCCGCCAGCCGCAACCGACAAGAATCGCAAACGCCGCACGCATTTTCTCCGCCTGCATAGCAAGACCAAGTTTGCTCCCAAGGAACTCCTAATTTGTTGCCTAATTGAATAATTTCTGTTTTTTTAAGTTCAATCAAAGGTGTGATAATCTTAATAGCTTCTCCTTCTCTGCCCTGCTTGGTTCCTAACCGAAATACTTCCTGCATGGCTTGGATGTAGTCGAGGCGGCAGTCGGGATAGCCGGAATAATCTAAAGCGTTGACACCGATGTAAATGCGATCGGCTTCTAGAGTTTCTGCGTAGGCGAGGGCAAAGCTGAGAAAGATTGTATTTCTAGCTGGAACGTAGGTAATTGGGATGTTTTGGGACATTTCTCCAAGAGTGCGATCGATCGGCAATTCCATCTGATTATCCGTCAAAGCCGAACCGCCCCACAGCGTCAGGTCAAAGTTTACTATCTGATGCGCCTTAACACCGGCTGAAAGTGCGATCGCCCTTGCTGATTCCAACTCCCGCCGATGTCTTTGCTTGTAGTCAAACGAAATCGCGTAACACTCGCAGCCGTCGGCTTTAGCTTGATACAAAACAGTTGAGGAATCCAGCCCTCCCGACAATAAAATAACTGCTTTCACTTAAAACATCCTCGATTGCATCAGCTTTTATATTTATATCAAATCAGTTGCAAATTGACAAGATAGCAGTCCTCAATAATTCACGGGACGGGCATCTTGCCAGTCCCGATCTAACAAGAAACTGCGCTATACCCTCACAATGTAGGGTGCTTGCGGCGCACCTTACGCTAACAGGAAAACAGCACGCCGAAGCACACCTTACCTAACTTGCAACAAGTCGTCTAGTTCGCGGTAATCGGGCAAAGTTGTATCAATTTCTCTACCCTGCCGCAAAACTGTGCGATCGCGCTGCGACCTAGATAACAGTTCGCTGAAATTCCGCGCCTTAAACAAAATTAAATCTGCTGGTAAACCAACGGCAATTTTTCCTAGATTCGGCAATCCCATTAAGTCTGCTGGTGTTTTTGTGACTGTGCGCTGCCAATCTTCCCAAGGTCTATCTAAATGGGCGATTCGGACTGCCATATTAAAGACTTCCAAAACATCGTGATCGCCAAATCCGTAAAACGGATCGCGACAATTGTCGCTAGCAACTGCAACGGGAATTCCGGCTGCTTTGAGTTCGTGCAGCAGTGTCACTCCCCGCCAGCGCGGTGTATGCCCAGATTCTCGGTCTTGCAAGTAAAGGTTGCACATCGGCAAGCTGACAATGCCGATATTTGCTTCCTTGACTAATTCCAGAGTTTCTGTTACTAAATCTGAGGGTTGTACGGCTAAACTACAGCAGTGTCCGCAGATAATTTGACCGGAAAATTCGTGGCGGATGGCGGTTTTTGCGACTTCCCGCAGTGTTACTGAATCTGGATCGTCGTTTTCGTCGGTGTGAAAGTCGAGGTTTAAATTTCGTTCTTTGGCTAAGGCAAAAACTCGATCGAGTTGTTTGTCTAAGTCGGGATTCATATAGGCGACGCCGCCGAGACTGCCGCCGATTTGGGCTATGCGATCGGCTAATTTTTCGCCGGCTGGTGTCAGGAAATAGTCGAGGGAAACCAGGGAAACTGCTTGCAAGATCAGCCGATCGCCCCATTCGGCTTGCAGCGCTTCAAATACTCCCAAACTAACGGTTCCCTGTTCCCCTGCGCTGTCGATGTGAGTGCGGATGGCCTTGGTTCCGTGGGCGTAGCTGCATTTGAGGCCAAACTCCATCCGCCGGTAAACATCCTCTGCATTCCAGTTTTTTTCGGCATCAGCGCGTACTGTGTCGATCGCGCTGGCAAAAGTTCCATCGGGATTGGGCGATCGTTCCCAAATGTGGCCTTTGTCTAAATGCGCGTGCATATCGACAAAACAAGGCCAAACTAACCCGTTGCACAAATCAATAGTTGGGATATCTGCAATTGGGAATAAATGTTCTGTACCTGATGGAATAATTTGAGCGATCGTACCCGCTGCAATTTCGATATCCACCAAACAAAAATTGTTCTCAGTTCCCGTTGTGGCGACAGTAGAAGCTGACGGCGCGAGCGATTTCATCTCTAGAAGAGACGCGGGTACGCGACTATTTTTGAGTAAATAATTAGATCTACTTGGCAACATTAATTTTGTGAGTTAGTATTTTCCTAAGAATTCAGCGCTACGGCAAAAACGCTACCGACAATCATTGTCTGTTGAGCGTCCGCTGTATTTTTTGGTAACAAATGCTACCTTCTCAGTCTAACCCTTTAGACATAAAATCGTACAGTGCCGATCGATCGGGGGTCGATCGCCAACAAACCGAGCATCTAGAAACCGAGCATCTACAACTACTAATTTGCAAAGAAACCTAGTTTTCGATCTGCTTCCAGGCGTGCACTCTACCAGATCAACTAATGGTAATTAATTGTGGTGAATCAACTGCCATTAGCAATTGTTAGAACTGTACAAATTCTGAAATTGAACCATGCAAAAATTTACAAATTGCCCTGTTTGCAGCTCCCAAAAAATCAGCTTCCGGTACACAGCCGGGACAGCCCGTCAACCAAAAGAGGCTCCTAAATGGTCAGTTTACGGATGCGAAGATTGTGGCTTAGTATTCGTCAATCCCCGCCCGACATGGGATGAACTGAGCGATTATTACCCAGAGAACTGGCAGTGCTACAACACTTACGTACCAGAGGAAGAAGATGTAGTAAAACAAGCCAAAAAACTCAATGAATACCGACACATTCCTATCCCTGTAGGCAAGCGGCTGTTAGACGTGGGATGCGGCGGAGGTTCCATTATCCAAGTCTTCAAAAAACTGGGAGTTGAGGTAGCAGGAATTGAACCTAGCTCCTCAGCAGCAGCAGCGGCCCGCGAATGCGGTGTCGATGTTTTCACCGGCACTGTAGAAGAATACGTTGCAGAAAAAGGTACTGACGAAAAGTTTGATGTCATACTCTGTTCCCACGTTTTGGGAGCAACGCCTTTCCCTGCAGAAACACTCGATTGCATGAGGCAATTGCTGGCTCCAAACGGTTACATTTGGGTGGCTGTACCGAACGCGGACAGCCCATACGCGCGGCAACTGGGCTGGCGCTGGCACAGCACAGATTATCCTTACAATCTGATCGGTTACACTCCAAAAACATTGGCTCTAGCCGGCGAAAAGGCAGGTTTGGCAATTCAGCGCAATTACACTTACTCTTTGCCGGATGCCCTTCGTTACTCTATCTGTTTGTGGCAGCGCTATCGGTGGTTTGTACCGCACAAAGTTAGCCGCTTGTTCCTTTCTGACGAGCGTGTTGAGCGCATGGCTAAGGAATTGGACTCGCGCGGCGAAGGCGAGGCAATTTTAATGGAATTCTGTCACCCTCAAAGCGTGGATTAAGGCGTTTTGAGCAAGAATATTCGATTTGAGATTTGAGATTGACCGCACGTCGGCGGCTCAGAATCTCAAATCTTTTTTGATTGTTTTCACATCGCTTAATCAGCGGTTGGGCATTGAAATTGTATATTTCTCCGTATCAAAACTAGCAAGAATACTCTCCGCATTGGACTTTCTCCCCCTCCCCCCACCTCGAACACAACAAGATAATGAAAGCCGGCGAGCAAAGCTTATCAAGCCCAGTTAATCGCTTAAATCGTGTCCGGTAAATTAACCACAATATTTGTACGGGCCGCTTCGCGCCTGCATATATCATTCACATCCAAAGTATCTATAAACTTTGCCCCTACTGAGCGACTGGCGGTTGGGAAATTAAAGGTATTGGCGAACCGCCATGCCGAGCGGTATGAAATTATACAATAACGAATCTACCGGACACGAGATCGTATCAAGCCCGGTCAAATAATTCTAATTAATACCATTTTCTAAAAATAATGCAACGCCGGTTGCCCGCGATCCAAACCCCTATCCAGTAAGTCATTCCCAATTCTTTAATCAAAAATCAAAAATCAAAAATGCTATAAGGCAAGTAGCGAGGAGGGAGAGTCATCTCTCGTTAAAACAAGGCAAAATTAACCGATTGCACAAATCAACAGTTGGGATATCTGTAATTGGGAATAAATGTTCTGTACCTGATGGAATAATTTGAGCGATCGTACCCGCTGCAATTTCGATATCCACCGCACAAAAATTGTTCTCAGTCCCCGTTGTGGCGACAGTAGAAGCTGACGGGGCGAGCGATTTCATCTCTAGAAGAGACGCGGGTACGCGACTATTTTTGAGTAAATAATTAGATCTACTTGGCAACATTAATTTTGTGAGTTAGTATTTTCTTAAGAATTCAGCGCTACGGCAAAAACGCTACCGACAATCATTGTCTGTTGAGCGTCCGCTGTATTTTTTGGTAACAAATGCTACCTTCTCAGTCTAACCCTTTAGACATAAAATCGTACAGTGCCGATCGATCGGGGGTCGATCGCCAACAAACCGAGCATCTAGAAACCGGGTATCTACAACTACTAATTTGCAAAGAAACCTAGTTTTCGATCTGCTTCCAGGCGTGCACTCTACCAGCCCAACTAATGGTAATTAATTGTGGTGGATCGACTGCCATTAGCAACTGTTAGAAACTGTACAAATTCTGAAACTGAACCATGCAACAACTGACAAATTGCCCTGTTTGTAATTCAAAAAATATCCGTTTCCGTAACAAAGCTGGCACTTCGGATGCTCCTAAAGAACCGCTGAAATGGTCGCTTTTCGGCTGTGAGGATTGCGGGCTAAGATTTCTCAATCCCCAACCTACATGGGAGGAGTTGATTCCATATTATCCGCCAGATTATCTGTGCTACAACACTCGCGTTGAGGATGAGGAACGAGTAGTTGAAGAAGCAAAGCGGCGGGGCGAATACCGGCACATTCCTATCCCTGTCGGCAAGCGGTTGTTGGATGTAGGATGCGGCGGAGGCTCTTTTCTGCAAGTCTTCAAAAAGCTGGGAGTTGAAGTTAAAGGGGTTGAGCCTGGGGAATCTGCGGCAGCGGCGGCCCGCGATTGCGGACTCGATGTTTTTACAGGCACTTTGGAAGAATATATCGCACAAAACGGTACCGAGGAAAAGTTTGATGTTATCACCTGTTCCCACGTTTTGATGGCAACACCTTCGCCTGCCGGAACACTCAACTGCATGAGGCAATTACTGAAACCCAACGGTTATATTTGGGTAGCTGTACCGAACGCTGACTGCGAATCGGCGCGCCTGCTTGGCTGGCGGTGGCACAGCACTTATTTCCCGCGCAACATCATACAATTCACTTCCAAAACTCTGAGTAAAGCAGGAGAAGTTGCTGGCTTGCAAATTCGGCGGCACTCCACTTATTCTGTTCCAGAAGCGGTGGCTTTTTCGCTTTGTTTGCGGTGGCGCCATCGCTGGTTTATACCGCAGAAAATTTCCAGCCGCTTGCTGTCGCAAAACTATCTCAAGCGGGTGGCGCAGGAATTGGACTCGCGCGGCGAAGGCGAGGCAATTTTAATGGAATTCTGTCACCCTCAAAGCCTGGATTAAGGCGTTTTGAGCAAAAATATTCGATTTGAAATTTGAGATTGGAGATTTGGGATTTGAGATTGACTGCACGTGGGCGGCTCAAAATCTCAAATCTTTTTTTTTCGCATCTGTTAAAACTTCAAAATTGGCGTTTGGCAGTTGTGCTGTCTTTGGTGTTGGTTATACTGGAAAAGAGCGAACTCTGGACTTATATCAAATCCAACGAAAACCTCCTGTTATCCTGAAACCCAAGCCGACATAGGGTTTTGTGTGTGTAGCGGGATTGTTTCAACTAGGGAGGTGTGTACTGTTGGTATGATGAATCACTGTTTCAGATTGCGATTCGGCTGACAACCAACGCCACCATCTATAGCAAGAGCCAAAAACAACTGTGTCAAAACCCAAGCATATAGTTTTAACATCCCATCCCGACAGATCTGGCACAAAACCTCATCCCATTTACTGGGGAGAAATCGATCCGCTGAAACGGGGGCCTGTGATTGGCAGCCTCAGCAAATCGTCTCACCGGAATGCGATCGGCACTCATTCGGGTTCCTACTCTGTTTATCGCGCGCTAGCAGTGGCTTCTGGTGCACTCCAAGCAGATCACCGCCCCGATTTTACCAACACCTCTCCGGCCGCACACATCGGGCCGCACCCGAGTTGGGGCGATCGCGATTTGATTGTTTCTCTCGATCCCTTTGGAGGCTTGGTCAGCGAAATTTATACTTCTTTTTTACAGCAGGGATACGATATTCGACCGACAATTGCTGTAACTAAAGCTCACATTAATATGCCGGAATTGCAAGATGCCATCGCTAAAAATCGAGTAAAAGTTGATGGCAAAATAGTCAAAGAAGGCGGCAATTTAGCAGTAACTAAAATTGCGATCGACCCGGTTTGGTATTTGCCGGGAATTGCTCGGCGGATCGGCGCCCAAGAAAGCGTTCTTCGCCGTGTTCTGTTCGAGCAAACAGGCGGAATGTTCTCGGATTTAGTGACGCGGCCTGACTTGCACGTTTTCTTGCCGCCAATTGGCGGAACTACGATTTATATCATTGGCGATGTCGCGAATATTTCTGACCCGGACAAGCAGTTGGCGGTACGGGTACACGATGAATGCAACGGTTCAGATGTCTTCAGTTCCGATATCTGCACTTGCCGCCCTTATTTGGTACACGGGATTGAAATTTGCATCCAAACTGCACAATCCGGGGGTTCTGGGGTAATTGTTTACTTCCGCAAGGAAGGGAGAGCTTTGGGGGAAGTGACTAAGTTTTTGGTGTACAATGCCAGAAAACGGCAGGAAGGGGGCGATCGAGCTGATGCCTATTTTGCTCGCACTGAATGTGTTGCGGGAGTTCAAGATATGCGGTTTCAAGAACTAATGCCAGACGTGCTCCACTGGTTGGGGATCTCTCGCATTGACAGTTTAGTTTCGATGAGCGATATGAAATACAATGCGATTATCAATTCTGGCATTCAGGTGGTCGATCGCATCCCCATTCCAGAAGATTGGATTCCTGCAGACGCACAAGTCGAAATTGTCGCCAAAAAAGCCGCCGGCTACTACACGCTCGACCCTGTGCCAGATGCTACAATTCTTGCAGAAGCGGTCGGACGCGATTTAGGAGATTGAGAGGGCCAAGACGCGATCGGACGCGAACTATCGCGTCTCGGTCACATAAATTTATTGCTGGTTTTTGATCAGTCAGGGTAGGTTATGGCTAATTTGCGTTCTACTGTGATCGTAAAAACAGATATTTGCGGATATACCGCCAGAGTAAAAAAATTATCTCAGTCGGACTTAAGTAGTTTGTTAAACGAACATAAAAATTTTATTTCAGATATTAGCACCAGAAATGAAGGAAGCGTGATTAAAGGGGAGGGTGATTCGTTTTGGATGATTTTTCCAAGTGTCACAGCGGCGGCTGTGGCTGCGATCGAAATGCAGCAAGAATTGAGAGCGCAACAATCTAGCAAGGCGAACGACGAACGATTGGCTATCCGCGTGTCGATTACATTAGGAGATGTCTTGCATCAAGATAAAGATATCTTTGGCGATACGGTAAATTTAACAGCGCGCATAGAATCAGTAACTCCGCCGGATGAAATATATTTGTCGCAAGCAGCATGGCTGGCGCTCAACAAAGCAGAAGTGCAAACATCTTTTGTCAACGAGTTTTCTTTGAAAGGGATGAGCGAACCTGAAAAAGTTTACAAAATTGACCAAAGTTACAAAACGCGAATTATAAAAAATCAAGCAATAATTAAAGCAGATTTGAGAGGTTTTATAGCTTATCAAGAATCTAATTCTATAAAAGATGTTGAATATTTGCTCACTAACTTCGATACTTTTGAAAAAACAATTTGCGAAGAATACGGCGGCACAATTCGGAGTATTGTTGGCGATTCGCATTTGTTGACTTTCCCGGAATCTCATTCAGCCTTAGCAGCAATGGAAAGTCTGTGCGAGAATTGGAAATTGTTTATTCACGCCAATCAAATACCTTGCGGCTTGTCGGTGGGAGTTGCTAAGGGAAATTTATATATATTTCGGTCTTGCACTTACGGAAAAGATATTAATATAGCCGATCGGCTGGAAGATTTAAGTAAAATAGTAACTCCGGGTAGAGAAAGAAATTCAGTCATAGTTTCCGAGCAAATAAAACGCGAAGTCAGCGGCTCGAAGTGGGAATACAAGCTGATAAAAATCGATAAAAATGCGATTTTAGATAATCTTTTAGATTACAGTCAGTTTGACTTTTTTCAAGAAAACGATGTTTACCGGTGTTTGGTAGTATGAAGTTGGGCAATAGTGAACTTGAGACTGTAGAATATCTGAGAACGCCGGCTGCTATTCGTCAAAAGTGCGATCGGCTTTTTGATTTAGCCCGCCTTGACAAACTCCGCTACTTCCGCGTCGATTTATCCCAACTCGACAAAGCAGCAAATTATGTAATTGACACGACGCGCCAACAGTATCCCGATTTTAACATTCCCTTTCACAGTCGCTGGCGGCATTTTGAAGCCGACAACCTGCAGCGCGTCGCAGAATTGGATGCAGCAATAGCCGAATTTGCACTCATAGAGCAAGCTAAAATCAAATTTGATTTAGCAATTGTCAGCGTTTTGCTCGATGCTGGTGCTGGTGCAGATTGGCAGTATTGCGAATCCGAAAGCGGACAGGTTTACCGCCGTTCTGAAGGGTTAGCAATAGCCAGCTTGCGGATGTTTTGTCAAGGTATTTTTTCCAGCAATCCCGATTTTCCTTGGCAAGCTGATTATCGCGGACTTTCTCAGTTAAAACTAGAAACCTTAGCTGCTGGATTTCAGGTAAGTCCAGACAATCCGCTAGTTGGTTTAACAGGCAGATTAGAATTATTGCAGCGTTTGGGGAATGCGATTTGCCAGCATCCATTATTATTTGGTAGCGAAAACCCGCGTCCCGGCAATTTGGCAAAATACTTGCTCGACAGTCGGGTTTCTGGAGTCAAAACTGTGAAGGCTTCAGAAGTGTTGAGCGCTGTTTTGACAGGTTTTGGGGAAATTTGGCCGGGAAGATATGCAATTGGTGGAGTTAATTTAGGCGATGTTTGGCGGCATCGGGCCTTAACAGGAGAAAATCTGGGAGATGAATTCGTGCCGTTTCACAAACTATCGCAGTGGTTGACTTATTCGCTGTTGGAACCGCTGCAAAAACTTGGTTTAGAAGTCGCTGGATTGGATGAGTTAACGGGATTGCCGGAGTACCGCAACGGCGGTTTGTGTTTGGATATCGGGCTGCTGCAGGCAAAAGATTCGGCTATTTTTGAACAGAGTTACTTGCCGGGTTCGGAAGTTATAGTGGAATGGCGATCGCTCACTGTGAATCTTTTAGATAAAATTGCCGCAGCTATTCGAGAAAAGCTGCATTTGAGTGCGGAACAATTGCCGCTGGTGAAGATTTTGCAAGGAGGAACTTGGGCGGCGGGGCGGAAAATTGCCGCCGAATTGAGGGCTGGTGGAGTGCCGCCAATTCAGATTGAAAGTGACGGCACTGTGTTTTAAGGGGAAGACGGCTATAGCGGCGAAGCTGAGCGAAAAAGAAGGAAGAGGGAAAATTATTCCCTCTTCCAACTTAAAACTCAAAATTCAAAATTTAAACCTGAAAACTATACCTCACACTACACTCCCACAAGCTGCTTAGCGGCAAGTGCGATATTTGACGTGATAAACTAAGCCGCGATGAGCCAAATCGAATGAGTCAACGGTGGCCATGCCGGCACCGCGGGCTGTCATCGCAGCATTTACTCGCATATTTACACTGTCGCCGCAGCGAGACCAAACATCAGCTACAGTGGCTAAGCTATCTCGAACATTGTAGTTAGTTTCACCACTGAAATTCCGATTAAAAACTGGGCCGCGGGTTCCAGCGAAAAAGTATTCTGCTCGCAGGTTGCCTGTGGTTTTGGGAGCAACGTAGCCGCGGTAATCAGCATCGTAGATAGAAATTTGGAAGCCTTGGGGTACTTTGATGGGAATGCTCAGATTGCAGCTTTTTCGGCTTTCTGCTGAGACATTTCCTAGGGCTGCAAACTTATCAAATAGGATGGTGAGTTCTTGACCGTCGGGGCTGACGCTGACGCTGGCGGAGCGATCTGGGCAACCGCTACCGCCGTAGCTTGCACCTAAAATTTGAACGGCAGGATTAGCTAAGGCGGGGCTGATAGAAGCAGTCATTAATGCCGTAGCTAGCAATAGTTTTACAAACTTCATGGATGTTCTCCTTAATAAGTTCTGTTGTGTGTTAGGAGCACCCTAAAAAAATGGAACTGAATTTAGGTAATTTTTTTTACATTTGAATATGACCGCCTTCATGTTGAAATATGAAAAGCCAGTCAAGCCAAGCTTACGACCTCATGTGCAGTTCCCGTTCAGTTTTTTTCGATTAGTGAATTAACCGAAAAAAAATATTTTCTGCTGATACTTCTTAAGATTCATATCTGTTGGTGAAAGTTCCGGAAAATTCCGGTGCCTGAATCCGGATCTTTGTTAGTGGGTTTGGACGAAGTGCAAGGTTAGTGGGCTTGGACGAAGTGCAAGACAGCTAGACCGGTCGGGAGGCTTTTGAACCCGGATCTGCGTTCTCAGGAAGAGCGCGGGAAGGAGAGGAAACGAGAAAACGACATACTTGTAATTTTCAAACCTGGCATTAGTTAGTGTCGCGCTGCACAGATGAAAGGCAAGTTTAGGAGGGAAGTTTATTGGCGCGGTATTCGTATTTTCAATAGGGTTTGATATAAGTATTCTTGGACGCAGGGCTGGGAGAAACCTAATTTTTTTAGTGTCAAGAGTGCGTCCCGACTGATAAGGTATAATAAAGCAGATTAATTGTTTAAAAAAATGAGTGCTAAAGTTATTGTCATCGACCATCCTTTGATACAGCACAAGTTAACTCTCATGCGGGAAACTCAAACGAGCACGGCGAAATTTCGCCAACTGCTGAAAGAGATTGGAATGCTGCTAGCCTATGAAGTGACGCGAGATTTGCCGCTAAAATACGAACAAATAGAAACGCCGATCGCCAAAATGAATGCACCGGTGCTGGCTGCAGAAAAGAAAATTGTGATTATTTCGATTATGCGCGCCGGTCAGGGACTGTTAGATAGTATTTTAGAACTGATTCCGTCAGCGAGGGTAGGACATATTGGTTTGTACCGCGATCCGATAACTCGGATGGCGATCGAATATTATTTCAAAGTTCCCCAAGATATCGAACAGCGAGATGTTTTAATTGTCGATCCGATGTTGGCTACTGGTAATTCAGCAGTCGCGGCAGTAGATAGGCTGAAAGAAGTTAATCCGAAGTCTATTAAATTTTTGTGCTTGCTAGCGGCACCGGAGGGAGTGGGGCACTTTCACGAACAGCATCCTGACGTGCAGATTTATACGGCGGCAGTTGACGAGTGTTTGGACGAGCACGGCTATATTGTACCCGGACTGGGAGATGCGGGCGATCGGCTTTACGGCACTATGTGAATTCAATAAAATTATTTTCTGCGGTATATGCCAATACATTCATTAAAAAATAAGTTTACTAACATAACTATTGGTTTGAGCTTGCCATACAATCTAAATTGTAACATTTTAATGTCAGGAAAAACCTATACATAGCAATGGTTGTAGGATTTTTTGACATTAAATTCGGAAACTGCATTGTGGAGATGTATTTACTGCATTTTATGAATCAAATCTCTGCCTTTAGTGTAACTAATAGTAGGAATTAGTTCATAAAATAGATGTATGACACTAACCGTTTGCGATCGACTACTAACAATTTTTGGACGAGGAAAAAAACAATGGAGACTACAGCACAGAAGGAAGCCCCCGATCAGCCTGTTGAGGCAGTGAAAATTAACAATATCAACAGTTTGGAGTTTGAGCTTTGGGCTAAAGCGGTGAAACGGCAGATGATTGCAGCACTCTCTAAAAAGGGCGCGCTTTGACATCTCTGAGTTTTTTGTGCGCAAGTGGCGTTAATTAAATTAACAAAATTTTTGTCTGCATTGTTGTCCAAAAGCGATCAGTGGGGAGGGGAAGGGTTTTGAGATTGCGCCTCTCGACGAGTTGCGGAAGGGGGAGAAGAAAGGATTTTCCTGGTTCCTAGTTTTGGATGCACGGGTGGAAGGAAACCGGGTTTTTTTACGAAAATACTTCTGTTGCAATCGGCAGAAACGGTAAAAAAACCCGGTTTCTTCGTGTCAAGAGTGCGTCTAGAACTGTTCTCTCTGCCGAATGCTTTGGGCCAAATCACGATCGCCTGTCAACCGCCGCTAGCAAGCGCAGACTTCCGTCTTGAACCTGCACTGCTTTCACCGTTCCTACAGCGACTCTTTGTTGACCGTTAGCCATCGCTACCTCAATCTTAATCTTGGGGTCAGACTGCAATCCCAGCCGCCCCCAGAGCCACTTGACTTGAGTAGCAGGAAAAGAGCGCACTTCTACGTCTGAAAAGGGCGAATTAACCCAGCGGCTGCCGTCGTAAAAACTCGCTACCTGCACCTGATACCAAACTTGTTGTCCTGCCAATTTTAACTCGTTTTTCGGTTCGGGTTCCAGCCACTCAGCGGGATTGATACTGCTAATTAAAGTAGCAGAACCCATAATTTGACTCTTGTGGTTTTCTAAACTTTCAGCCTTAGAAACTGCTTCCTCAAGTTTATTGACTAAATTCCGAATTCGAGTTCTTGTTTCGCTGTCAGTATCTGATTGCTGGTCGAGCCAATTCATCGCCTCGCGAGTTCCGTCTTGAGACGCTACAATGAGCGCGCCCCAAGCCTTGACATCGGCGTCAGCGGAATTTACTCTCAAGGCGGCGTCTATGCGGTTCCAGATCCGCCCGCCGTCATTTTTGAGGGTTGTGGCAATTTCGTGACTGTTGCTCGGATCGGCTTCAAATACTTGCAAAGCTTCGCTCCAGCGGCCGTCGATCAATTCTGCGAGAACTTGTTGACCGGGACTGGCCCAAGATGCGATCGCCTGAGCCCGAGTAATTTTAGCGTGAAATTCGATCGTTTCTAGCTGAGCTTGCGCGACTGCGGGCCAATTTTTGCCGGCTTTCCCCTTCGCCACACGCATGACATTTAATGCTGGAGACCACAGCCCGCTTTTGGCAAGTCGGAGCCCATTTTTGTAAGTCTCGTCATTGAAGGCAATTTCTTCTAAAGAAATCGCGGTTAACTGAACGGGGTTCGGCAAAAATTTGCGCGGGCCAATTTGATAAAGGGTAAATTGCGGCTCTAAACCTACTGTTTGGTCGATCGCCAACTGCGGATTTGAACCCTTAACAATTTGTTGCCAATTCGGCGGTTGTCCGGCCGCACTTACCCAATCCAAAAGCGAGATTAAATGATTTTGGCTGGGGTTGTAGCGAACGACTTGTCCGTAGGGAATTTTCTTGTCGCCCCGCACCAGTTTACCGCTGACATTAAACCAAATGCCCGAGGCGGGGGGCTTTCCGTCAAAGCGGCGCAGTTCTGTTAGGGGTAGCGACTGATTGGAGGCTTGATTGTTAGATGTAGAGTCAGCTAAAGAAGCAATGACAAAAGATTCCGCAGGGCCTTCTAGATTCAGAGAACTTGCTAACTGAAAATACTGCTCTCGATCGGAATCGCGATCGGGAAGCTGCACCCGCTGGTACACGCGAAGTTCGACAATTTGACGGCAAGGATTTTTGCAAACAGTAGAAGCGTTAACAGTCCTTTCTACCATCACTGGCAAGAGCAAATCGGAAATAGAATTATCGACGGGAAGCGGCAGGGGTTCTCCGGTTATAAATCCCAATTTGCGGATGCTGGCTTTGATTTGATCGAGAGTTTGGATCGAATCTCTGCTACCTGTAGGCAGGCGCGACCATCCAGGCACAAACTGAGAGATCAATTTGTTGCCATTAGGATCGACAATGAGCTGGTAACTCAGCCAAGCGCCACCTCCCATCAAAGCAGAGCAGCCGCACAAGACGCTGAGGGCTGTCAAATTAGCTACCAGTCTTTTCCAGGGATATCTGGCGGGAGTTAGGGGAAGAGGTATTGGAAGCTGGGACTCTTGAAGATTTTTGGGGCGGCGGGTTTGACGGCGGCGTCTTGTCGGAGGAGGAGCAACTTTGCGATTTTCTGGGGGTTTGACTCGATTTTTTGAGGTGTTAATTTTGTGTTCCATCGTCCCATTTTAGAATTTAGATTTTAGAATTTAGAGTTTAAAATTGCAATAGCCGATCGTACTGCCGACCTATGATATCCCAAGTGTATTGGCTTTCAACGAGCGATCGAGCGCTGACAGAGAGTTCCTGTCTTAGCTGCTGATTTTCAAACAAACTGGTAATCGCCTCAACATACTCCTGAACTTTGTTCGCCCGCAAGGCCTTTATCTGTTGTGGGCCGCCATCGACGGCTAAACCCTCCAAACCTCGATCGCTAGCAACGACAGGGGTTCCCGCAGCCATCGCCTCCAAAGTTTTATTTTTAATTCCAAAACCAATCCGCATCGGCACCACACAAACAGCAGCCTGATGCAAATATTCTGCCACCCTTTGCACCCGACCTACTACTTGAATTCCCGGGAGTTTCCCCAAGGCGAGCACTTCCGGGACTGGCGAAGCCCCTACTAAGGTGAGGGTAGCATCGGGATAGCGCTGCTGCAAAGGCGGCAGTATTTGTAAAGTGAGAAACCGCGCCGCGTCAATATTCGGCAAATTGTTCATTGCGCCTGCAAAAATTAAGGTATGTCCTCCCGGATCGATCGACCGGTACGGAAATGCGGCCAAATCTACCCCGTTAGGAATTACATCTATGGGAGGTACAAAAAAACCCTGTTTTCCTCGCACCCTAACCGGAGGCGACAGCAATTCTAGGAGTTGCTCTCTGTCTGTGGATGTTGTCGCGACAATGCGGGAAAATTTGGAACAGTAGCGTTTTTCGTAACGGGCGAGTAGCGGTAAATTCAGTCGATCGCGCAGGGGTTTTTCGGAGGTGCCGGTTGCTAACATTTCCCTGCAAGTTCCCCAAACAGAACTGTGAATGTTTGCCACTGTCAGCACTTTTTGCCGCCATTCCGGACGCACGTAAATCTCGTTAACGCTGTGTTCGCAGGTGACAGCATCGCATTTGCCTGCTGTTACCAACTCGTCTGCCCAATTCTGCATTGCTTGGGAGTAGCTTGAGAGTACGTTGGGAGGCGTCCCGGACAACAAAAATCGACCGAATCTGTGGAATTTTCCTATTATTTCAGAGAACCCCCCTTCAGTCGCCCCCTGATTGAGGGGGGGAGGCAAGAAGCCCTCCTCAAGCCCCTGGTGCAGAGTTAGCCCCCCCTTGACAAGGGGGGGTTGGGGGGGTTCTTGCGGGGAAGCCAAGAAGCCCTCCTCAAGCCTCTGGTGCAGAGTTAGCCCCCCCTTGACAAGGGGGGGTTGGGGGGGTTCTTGCGGGTTGGGAAAAACTGCTAATTCTGCAACTTGCTGGCGCAATGTGTCGATTTGTGAATCGGTGACATCGGGCGATCGCACAGTGCCGAGAATTACATCATGCCGCCGGCTCAAGTATTGCAATAAATTAAACGTCCTTACCTGAGTTCCTCCGCGGCTTGGCGGATAGGGAAAAGTCGAGGAAAGCATTAAAATCTTCATGGGATGTCGGATAAATAAAGTTGCCCCCAAGCGATAAAATTGATCGATCGAATCTTTTTAACAATCCTCGCACCTATGGACGAATTATCTGTTAACGCGCTGCTGGAAGACTTGAAAAAGTCCGACGAAAGCGTGCGCGATCGGGCAACTACAGAACTCTGGCGCACTTGGTTTAACCAGAAGGGTGAGTATGGGATGCAAATTCTCAGGCGATCGCAAGTTTTACTAGATGCAGGCGATGTTAGCGGCGCCTTGGATTTGCTGACACAACTGATTTCGGAAGCGCCGGATTTTGCTGAAGCTTGGAACCGACGCGCCGTACTTCACTATACCCAAGGAAATTATCAAAAGTCGATCCACGACTGCGAAACCGTCCTCAAACTGAACCCGGTGCATTTTGGGGCGCTGCACGGTCTGGGTTTGTGCTACGCTGCCTTGGGAGAATACATAAATGCTATTCAAGCTTTTCGCCGCGCTTTGGAAATTCAACCGTTTGCTTTGGTGAACCAAAAGTTAATTCTCGAATGTACGGCTCGTTTGAGTTAAAAAAGGAAGTTCGGCAACGAGCAATGTACGGGATGTAACGGATGGAAGAAGTAAGAAGGAAGAAGTAAGAAGGAGGAAGTAAGAAGGCTTGAGTTATCGTCGCGAGAGAAGGCTTGAGTTATCGTCGCGAGAGAAGGCTTGAGTTATCGTCGCGAGATATAAAAAATACAATAAAATCAATGATTGTCTTCCTTTGTCCGCAATCTAAAATCCAAAATCCAAAATCTAAAATTGTCTAAGTTAGTGCCAAAAATTAGCGTTTGCATTCCTACTTGCAATCGAGTGCATCTGCTGGCTTGTGCGATCGCCAGCGTGCTAGATCAAACTTATACAGATTTTGAATTAATTATCTGCGATGACGGTTCTACTGACAGCACTCCTCTGTTGATGTCGGAATTTGTCGATCGCGGGATTCGCTACATTCGCCACCCGCAGAATATCGGCAAAAGCAATAATATGCGATCGGGCTTTGCAGCGGCAAGGGGCGAATATTTTATCAAGTTTGACGATGACGATCGCCTGAGCGCGCAATTTCTAGAGCGCACATCTGCTATCTTAGATCGAGACTCCAGCATTGATTTTGTCAGTACAGATCACTGGGTGATCGACATTCACAATTATATTGATGAAAACCAGACGAAAATTAATTCGCAGCGGTGGGGCCGTACCGAGTTGTCGCCTGGAATTATTGAAGATTTGCTTTCCACAGTTTTTCTGAGACAAAGTTTGCAAATAGGGGCAACTTTGTTTCGCCGCCGCGCGCTGGCAGAAGTAGGATTTCTGCGGCCGAATTTGCAAAATTGCGAAGATAACGATTTGTTTGTGAGACTTGCGATTGCGGGCAAAAAGTGCTATTACTTGCCGGAGCTGTTGATGGAGTATCGAGTTCATGCAGGACAGCAAGGAGTCGATCGGGCAATTCCGTATTTGAGCGATAAATTGCGCTATTTGATCGGTTACGAATTTGATTCCGAGAAGTTGGAAACAGCCAGGCTCAACAGGATTGCCGAAACTCAATTAGCGCTGGGTTTGCGGCTGATTGAGGTTGGTGAAACTGCAAAAGGGCGATCGATGGTCTGGGCTGGAAAGTCGGTTTCTGAGGCGAAAATGTGGGCGGGTTTGGGATTGTCGCTGCTGCCCGTCGAGTTGCGTCGAAGGGCTTTTGAGTTTGTGCGGGAGTTGGTGAAATAACCATCAATAAGCTGGCGTCCATCTAATTTGTATAGTAATTTTTATTAAAAGTCTTGTGGGGAGTAGGGGTTGGGCGTCCCGCCCGCCCTAAAAATCTAATTTAGATGCGCGACAGCTTAATAGTCATTACTAATAATCACAATCAAAAAATAATATATATTAATTTTACTTATAGCAAGGAGTGGTCTGGCCTTGAGATTTGCTCAGATTTTACTAGATAGAGAACTTGCCGCGGATCGTTCCGAGAGTTGGCAAAAAATAAAAATTTGATCGGACACGTTTTACATTAAATTAATAAATTAAGAAATACTGAAAATTAAGTATTGACGACTTTGACATCGATCGGGCACAAATACAGATCTTTCTTTGGGTCTGCCCTGCTTTTGTTATCGATCTTGCCATTCGGGAAAGCTTTGGCCCTGAAACTCGGTGAAGGGCCAAAAGTCAGCATTGTTAAATTCTGTCTAGTTTATTAATGCACCACTCATGTCAATCACTAATCGGATTAGTTTCAATAATCTCCAGGGCGACATCTTCGGCGGTGTCACGGCTGCCATCGTCTCGCTGCCCCTTGCCCTCGCCTTCGGGGTCGCTTCGGGAATCGGGCCGATCGGGGGACTGTACGGTGCCATTTGCGTTGGCTTCTTTGCGGCGCTGTTTGGTGGCACCCCAACACTGATTTCTGAACCCACGGGGCCGATGACTGTGGTGATGACTGCGATCGTCGCATCCCTCACCGCCAGCAATCCCGAACAAGGGCTAGCAATGGCATTTACCGTTGTGATGCTGGCGGGGTTGTTTCAAATCATCTTTGGTATTTTCAAATTAGGGAAATACATCACCCTGATGCCCTACAGCGTGATTTCCGGCTTTATGTCGGGAATTGGCGTGATTTTGATCATTCTGCAAATTGCACCGTTTCTGGGTCAAGCCCCTCCCAAGGGCGGTGTTTTGGGCACTTTTATGGCAATTCCGCAGTTGCTAGCAAACGTAAATCCCCCGGAAGCAATTCTCGGTGCCTTGACAGTGGCAATTATTTTCCTGATGCCCAAAAAGCTCAAGAAAATCGTACCCCCGCAATTGGTGGCGCTGATTGTCGGGACGGTAATTTCCCTGACTGTGTTTCAGGGCAACGATATTCGCCGGATTGGCGCAATTCCGGTGGGACTGCCCCCCTTGCAATTGCCGACTTTTTCCCCCGGTCAAATCACGGTGATGTTTGTAGATGCGGTGATGCTGGGGATGCTGGGCTGTATCGATACCTTGCTGACGGCGGTGGTGGCGGACAGTCTGACGCGAACCGAGCACAAGTCCGATAAGGAGTTGATCGGTCAAGGAATTGGCAACATCGTATCGGGGCTCTGCGGTGGCTTACCGGGCGCTGGGGCGACGATGGGAACTGTGGTCAATATCCAAACAGGCGCGACTTCGGCGTTGTCGGGTTTAACTCGCGCGTTGGTGTTGCTGGTGGTGGTTTTGGGGGCGGCGAAGTTAACTGAACCGATTCCGATGGCGGTGTTGGCGGGGATTGCGCTGAAGGTGGGGATTGATATTCTTGACTGGAGTTTCCTGAAACGATCGCACAAAGTATCTGTTAAGGGTTCCCTGATCATGTACGGGGTGCTGCTTTTGACTGTGTTTGTGGATCTGATTGTGGCGGTGGGTGTGGGCGTCTTTATTGCCAATATCCTGACAATCGAACGGTTGAGTAGTTTGCAGTCTGCGGGAGTGAAGCTGATTTCCGATACGGATGATGAGGTGCTCATCAGTGAGGAGGAGAAGCAACTCTTGGATCGGGGTAAGGGGCGCGTGTTGCTGTTTTGCTTGAGTGGCCCGATGATTTTTGGGTTGTCGAAGGCGATTTCCCGCGAACACAATGCTATGAAGGATGCGGATGTTTTGGTGATGGATCTGACTGCTGTGCCCATGCTGGGGGTGACGGCTTCGCTGGCGATCGAAAATGCGATCCGCGATGCCTGCGATAAGGGTTTGCAGGTTTACGTCGTCGGTGCCAGCGAGAAAGTTCAGCAGCGCTTGCAGAAGTTGGGATTGTTGGATCTGATCGCGCCAGAGCATGTCATGAGCGATCGTACCGCAGCCTTGCGACAAGCCGTCGCTGTGGTTGACAGCAAAGACATCCCCTTGGGAGTGCCGGCGTAACAAGGCGCGAATTCGCCAAAATAGTAGTGGTTTAGCAGGAGTGCCAGTTTCTCCTGCTATTTTTATGGCTCGATCGCCCCTTTCATCTCGTTTTCGGTTGCATCAGTATGGTTCAAGTGTCCAAACAGTCAGTTGTCCCGAAAGCATAATTTTAGCCAACAGCCAACAGCCAACAGTCAACACTCAACAATCATCTCGCTCGTGCGTGCAGAAATTATCCCAATGATATAGCGGGTAGCCACGGAATATCTGTAACGCCTGGGTCGCAGCCAAGTTGTTTGAGCAGTGTGGTAATTTGCCCTCTATGGTGAGTTTGATGATTGAACATATGTGTCACCAAAACCCAAGTTGGTAGCACGCGGCATTTACCGTCTACATTGCTGGTGTACTCAAACGGTTGACTCAACCAGTCAGAATTAAGGTGTCTAGACCATTCTATAATTTGCCGATCCGTTATCTCCCGTTCGGCTCTCAAAGCCTCAAATTCAGCATACAGTTCTTGCCCGATAACGGTAACAGAAAATGGGTGAAGAGTGAAACGACCCATCCATGCTTTGTCACCATACAGTAAGTGATTCAAAGTGCCGTGAATCGACTTAAAAAAGGCACCCATATCCTGTTTGCGCTGTTCATCAGGAATTGCCGAGCATACAGAATATATCTTTTGGTTCATCCAGCAATTGTACTCGGCCATTAGCTGGTAGTAGCTACCGTCGTACATACTCAAAACTTAACTACATAGTTTGAACAACTTACATTATACAAATATGTCTTTCACAATACTCCTGAGTCTAATTGGTCTAGATAAATAAATTCAGGAGCTTTAACCCCGGCTTCTTCTCTAATTTTAACCAGTCTAGGCGACTCAAAGAACGCTCTTGCATCTGTTGTTGATGTCCACGCGGAGAAATGAACGATTTTATTGGGTTCATTCTCATACTTCAAGACCTGATAGGAGCGCTCTCCAGCTTCTTTTCGGATGCTTTCAGCACGGTCGAATACCTGTTTCCAAGCTTCATAATTTTCTACTTCATGAATAATTAAGACATACTGCATAGTAATCAGCTTCTGTGATAATTTCAAAACTTCAAAAGTTCGGTTTACTTCTCCTCTTCCTCAGCATTTTCCTCTTTAAATCTCAACCACAAGAGTATTACCTATTCTACTTCGAGCATTTTATCGAATGTCAGACTTCCCAATTTGCGTAGAAGCTTTGCATGAGGAATTGTCATCATATTTTGTACGTCAAATACTCCTTCTCGGAGAAACTTATTTTTGACTTTAACCTCAAATCTTGAACCGCGTAGACTTGCTGTATGTGGCACTAGAGTCGCTAATGACCGGTATTGATTTAGATCGGGAATACTCACGACCCAACATGGTCTGACTTTCGCAATATAACCTAGATCGACTAACCAGATTTCACCATGCTCTAGACTATTCATATACGGATTATTCCTCATCTAGCTCTAGAAAAAGTCCCTCAGCATTTAGAACTAAATCGTCATCAGATAGGGACGGAAAGTCTAAATAAACAGTCCGTTTCAAAATTTCCAATACCAAATCTAACCGCTCTGAGTCTGTTAATCGCTCAAAGGTATTCAAAAGTTCTTCTACTAAAATAGTTATAGCTTTTTCCCTAGACTTGCTTATAGCATAGCACAGGTTTTAAGTAGACCAACCTCAAAAAACATAACAGCCGGATCCCGCAGCACTTTAAGGCTGCGGGGTTCTAACATCGATCGCGCTTTCCACTAAAGTAGTAAACAGTGCTCGATCTAAGTTTTTCCTAAATATCGTGTCTATATTTTCTGAAATTCCGACTGTGTGGCTGCAAATTTCCCTCGTGGGAGTCTGGCTGGGCTTGATTTTACTGGTAGCTGAGGGCTTAAATCGCTTTACTTCTGTCGATGCTGAGGTATCGCGGAAGGTGGTGCACATCGGTACTGGAAATGTGATTTTGCTGGCGTGGTGGCTGGAAATACCCGGTTGGGTGGGAATTTGGGCGGGAATTTTAGCGGCGGCGATCGCCCTAATTTCTTACCAAGTTCCGATTTTACCCAGTCTTAACAGCATCAACCGGAAGAGTTGGGGGACTTTTTTCTATGCTGTTACTATCAGCATTCTCGTCGCTTGGTTTTGGCCGCTACAGCATCAGGAATACGCTGCTTTGGGCATTTTAGTCATGACTTGGGGCGACGGATTGGCTGCTGTCATCGGTCAGAAATACGGCAAACATAGTTATCGAGTTTGGGGAATGCAGAAGAGTTGGGAAGGTTCTGCAACTATGTATTTGGTGAGTTTTGCTGTTAGCAGTTTGATTTTGCTGGCGGTTCAAGGCAATATTTGGCAAACTTGGGCGGTGTCTGGCGTTGTGGCTTTGGTTGCTGCTAGTTTAGAATCGGTTTCTAAGTGGGGAATTGACAATTTGACAGTGCCGATCGGCAGTGCTGCGATCGCCTTTTTCCTAAATCAGTTTTTGTAAATTGGGCATGGGGAATTGGGCATTTTTAGCGGTTGGTCACTTAGTTGAAAAACCCCAGCTAAACTTTGTTTAGCTGGGGCAAATTGAAGAAATTTAAAAGCGATTGCATAAATTGCCATTCTTTTTAAAGTTATTTGAGGCGATCGGCTTTTCTCGCTTCAACAGAATGCCTTTACCTGCATCGCTAGAAAATTCCCGATCGGCTGCTCATCTTTCCCATTTAGAACCTTTGGATGGCGTACCTTCAAAAGGCTGAACGCCACTGTTGGGATAATCGTCATCGCTCCGTCTAAAAATCCGCGAGGCTCCTTCCGAAACGTAACGCATTGCGTTGACAACAGATTTATAAAGATTCATAAAATCCGCCTCTCTTGTGTGGGTTGGAATACTTTTAAATTACTCTTATTTTTTGCCTTTGGACTACTTTAGCAATATTTATTTGAATTACTTATTAGTCTGCAACATAGAAGTAAACTGAAGGTTTTAGAAATTACGCATTTGTGGGCGATCGACCTTTTGCTGGTAGATTTTTCCTTGCTGAACTCATGCAGTGGCGATCGCACTCCCGACCCTCAGAAACCGGGTTTTCTAACTCGGTTCAAGGCTGCAACCAGATATTTTCGTCAAAAACCTGGAACGTTTGAGTATTTGTGCTTAATTCGTGAGTTTGTTAAATCAGGTATTTTTATGGATTCTACCATAATATTCGTGCCTCCAGCCACCTAAATTCTGCTAGTAAACGCCGTACTCAAGCAATTCTTCAGACAGCTATCAGCAACCTTTATTAAAAATTTACAAAAAGATATGGTGTTAGTCACTATAATTAAGACAAAGAAATTTGTTCGGGGTTTTTCTTATGAAAACTACCACAGAAAGCCTGCAGCTCACAGGTTTTGAAGAAATCTTAGAAGACCGGGAACTGACGGTTTCCTCAGCAGATTACAGCCTTTTGACCGATCTCTACCAGCTAACGATGGCGGCTTGTTACGTTGGGGAAGGGATCGACGGGCGGGCTGCGAGTTTTGAGTTGTTCGCGCGCAGGCTGCCAGAGGGTTTTGGCTACGCGATCGCCATGGGTTTGGCTCAAGTTCTCGAATATCTGGAGAAATTTCGGTTTTCTCCGGCGCAAATAGAGGCTTTGCAGTCCACTGGCATTTTTGCAGGTGCGCCGGAGCGATTTTGGACTCTACTGGCCACAGCCCGCTTTACTGGCGATGTTTGGGCGGTTCCGGAGGGGACGGCGGTGTTTGCCAACGAGCCCCTGCTGCGAATTGAGGCTCCTCTGTGGCAGGCTCAGTTGGTGGAAACTTATTTGTTGAATGCGATAAATTATCAAACTTTGATTGCGACGCGGGCTGCGCGGCTGCGGGATGCGGCGGGCCCGGAGGCTAAGTTGCTAGAATTCGGGACGCGCAGGGCTTTTGGGCCTCAAGCTGCTGTGTGGGCGGCTAGGGCGGCCTTGGCTGCGGGGTTCGACGGAACTTCTAATGTTTTGGCTGCTTTGAAGTTGGGCCGCAAACCTGTAGGTACTATGGCTCATGCTTTGGTAATGGCTGTGGCTGCCCTCGAAGGCAGCGAGAATCAGGCGTTTGCAGCTTTTCACCGCTGTTTTCCCGGGGCACCGCTGCTGATCGATACTTATAATACTGTGGCGGCGGCGCGGATGTTGGCCGATCGAGTAAACAGCGGTGAAATGCAGTTGGAAGGGGTGAGGCTCGATTCGGGCGATTTGGCGGTGCTGTCTCGGGAAGTTCGATCGATCCTTCCGGGTGTTCCAATTTTTGCTAGCGGCGATTTGGACGATCGAGAAATTGCTAAATTAAAAAGTAGCGGCGCTTGTATTGACGGTTACGGTTTGGGAACGAAGTTGGTCAGCGGTTCGCCTGTGAACGGTGTTTATAAGTTGGTGGAAATTGACGGAATTCCGGTGATGAAAGAGGCAAGCGGCAAGGTAACATATCCTGGAAGAAAGCAAATTTTTAGACATATTGAAAATGGGCAAATTCTCGGAGATTGTTTGGGATTGTCAGGGGAAATTATTCACAATTGCGATTCTCACTTACCATTAATGGAGTTAGTTGTCAAGGATGGGAAACGAGTGCAGAACCAGGAAAGTTTGGAGGATATCGCCAAACGAACTGCTGCTTCTGTCGCCAGTCTTCGAGCCGAAACTCGGCAACTTGACAACCCGATTTCGCCGCCAGTGGAAATTTCTACAGATTTGCAGAGTCTTACTCAAAAAACGAAAAAGAGTCAATCGATTGTAGATTTTAGATTTTAGATTTTAGATTGAAGTCAACAATCAACAGTCAACAGTCAACAGTCAACAGTCAACAGTCAACAATTCCCAATTACCGATTCCTTATGCAGAAGATTGCTCTTTTTGGAACCAGTGCCGATCCGCCTACAGCGGGACACAAAACTATCTTAAATTGGCTTTCCCAAAATTTTGATTGGGTAGCAGTTTGGGCGTCGGACAATCCTTTTAAGTCGCACCAGACTTCTCTAGAACACCGATCGGCAATGCTGCTGTTAATCATTCAAGAAATTAATTCGCCGAGACACAATCTTTGCTTGCATCCAGAACTCAGCAGTCCGAGGACGTTGGAAACTGTGGAACAAGCAAGATTGCTGTGGCCGAATGCAGATTTGACGCTGGTAATAGGTTCGGATTTAGTGGGGCAATTGTCTCGCTGGTACAAATTTGAAGAACTGTTAAAAAAAGTGGAGTTGCTGATAGTACCGCGACCGGGTTATCCGTCAGAACAATTAGATTTGTGGCAGTTGAGGCGCATGGGTGCAAAGGTGGCGATCGCATCTTTGAGTGCTCCCAATGTTTCTTCTACCTCCTATCGGGAAACAGGAGACAGGGAAGTTCTGACTCCGACCATCGAAGATTACATCCATAGGGAGCATTTGTACGCATGGCACGAGGCACAAAAAAGAGCGAAGGTTGCTCGTTAGCTGACTTTAAAGTAGGAGTAGATAATGTTATTTTCTCCGTCGATACTGTGCAGAACCGCTTGTTGGTGCTGTTAGTAATGCGGCAAGACGAACCCTTTATTGATTCTTGGAGTCTTCCGGGTACTTTGGTGCGGCACGGAGAGTCTCTTGAAAATGCCGCCTACCGGATTTTGTCTGAGAAAATTCGGGTCAAAAATTTGTATCTGGAGCAATTGTATACTTTCGGAGAACCGGGGCGCGATCCTCGGGAATTTACCAGGGGCGATCGTTATCTTTCGGTTAGTTATTTTGCTTTGGTTCGGTTTGAGGAAGCTGAGTTAATTGCTGGCAGTGTAGTTGCGGGTGTCGGCCACCGCGTCGGCGGCATTGCTTGGTATCCCGTGCAACAAGTTCCTAAGCTGGCATTCGATCACAATCAAATTCTCGAATACGGATACCGGCGACTGCGTAACAAACTTGAATACAGTCCGGTAGCTTTTGAAGTTTTGCCGGAACTTTTTACTTTGAGCGATTTGTATCAACTTTATACAACTATTTTGGGGGAAAATTTTTCTGATTATTCTAATTTTCGAGCTCGATTGTTGAAATTGGGTTTTTTGTGCGATACCGGTGTTAAGGTTTCGCGGGGGGCTGGCCGCCCTGCTAGTTTGTACCGCTTTGATGCGGCCGCTTTTGCTCCTTTCAAAAATAAGCCGTTGGTGTTTATCTAGCTGTTCCTTGGATGACATTCAGGGATCGATTGAGTAACATTATAATAGAAGCTATTAAGGAGTGCGGGCAATGAAAGACCCTGATGAATGCGCTAATATTCAGGAAGTTCGGGAGGAAATTGATATCATCGATCGAGAAGTGATCGACGCTTTGAGCAAGAGATTTAAATACGTCGTCGCGGCAGCAAGGTTCAAAACGAGTGAAGCTGGCGTTAGATCGCCCGATCGCTTTCATGCTATGTTACAGCAGCGGCGCGAGTGGGCTTTAGAATCTGGTTTGAATCCTGATGTGGTTGAAAATATTTACCGGGATTTGGTAAATTATTATATTGAGGAAGAATTGAAACATTACAAATCTGAGTAAAGTTTCCCTATATTCAAATCTAGGACTATAGGAAATCGAGTCCGCGCGAGCGGACTGTTAGCAATATTTATGAGGTGATTTGGTGATATGAAAATTGCGATCGCACAACTCAACCCTACTATTGGTGACATCTTTGGCAACTCCAACCTCATTCTGGAGGCTGCGAAAAAAGCGGAGGTTGAGGGCGCAAACTTATTGCTAACACCGGAACTTTCCCTGATCGGTTATCCGCCGCGCGATTTGTTGATAGATCCCAATTTCATTGCAGCAGCAGGCGCAAAGTTGCAGCAACTGGCGCAAGCTTTGCCGCCGAAGTTGGCAGTCATAGTCGGCACTGCCTTACCTAATGCTAATGCGGTTCAACTAGGCGGAAAACCATTGTTTAACAGCGCTGTTTTGTTGCAAGATGGCGCTGTCGAAAAAGTTTTTCATAAACGCTTGTTGCCTACTTATGATGTATTTGATGAAGATAGATATTTTGAACCGGGAGAAAACAGCAATTACTTTTCTATTGGCGAAGTTAAAATCGGCGTGACAATTTGTGAAGATTTGTGGAACAATGAGGAGTTTTGGGGTAAACGCAGTTACCCGGGCGATCCTGTTTCCGATTTGGAAAAATTGGGCGTAGATTTAGTAGTGAATTTGTCGGCATCGCCTTACTGTGCCGGAAAGCGGGGAGTGCGATCGGCGATGTTGCAGCACAGCGTCATCCGCTGCGGGATACCGATGATTTACGCTAATCAAATAGGAGGAAATGACGATATAATTTTTGACGGCAGCAGTTTTGCTGTGAATCGAAAGGGTGATTTGATTCAGGTCTTAGCTTCTTTTGAAACTGATTTTGCAGTGCTGGAATATGACGCAGCTAAACAAGATTTAGCGGGCAGGGGCGGCAAAGGGCAAGATGCCCGTTCCACAACTGATTTGAGTTTTCATCCGGCAGCAGGAGATGCCGAAATTTGGGCAGCTTTGGTTTTGGGAGTGCGAGATTATGTTCGCAAGTGCGGTTTTTCTAAAGTTGTACTCGGTTTAAGCGGCGGGATAGATTCGGCTTTGGTGGCGGCGATCGCCAGTTGCGCGATCGGGCCCGAAAATGTTCTAGGGGTGCTGATGCCTTCTCCTTACAGTTCCGATCATTCGGTTAATGATGCTTTGGAATTAGCCCGAAATCTGGGCATCGCGATCGAAATGTTGCCGATCGGCGATTTGATGAAAACTTACGATCGCACTCTCGCCGATTTGTTTGTCAACACAACTTTCGGGATTGCTGAGGAAAATATTCAATCGCGGATTCGAGGCAATCTGTTGATGGCAATTTCTAATAAGTTCGGACATCTGCTGCTTTCGACCGGCAATAAGTCGGAAATGGCGGTGGGTTACTGCACTCTCTACGGCGATATGAATGGGGGATTGGCGGTGATTTCCGATGTGCCGAAAACTCGCGTTTATTCGCTTTGTCGGTGGCTGAATTCTGGCGGATATGTAGGGGCGCTGCCCCCGTACCCGCCCCCGGAAAAGGAAATTATTCCGGTTAATATTATGACTAAAGCCCCGAGTGCTGAACTGAAACCCGGACAAATTGACCGAGATTCTTTGCCGGATTACGATGTTTTAGATGACATCTTGCAGCGGTCGATCGAACATCACGAATCTACCCAACAAATTATCGCTGCGGGACACGATGAAGCTGTGGTTAAACGTGTAGTAAAATTAGTGAGGCAAGCGGAGTTTAAACGGCGACAAGCAGCGCCGGGTTTGAAAATTAGCGATCGAGCTTTTGGTACCGGTTGGCGGATGCCGATCGCCAAATCTTCCTTCTATTAAACGCATCATTAAACGCAAAATGGTTAACATCGACGGTACTTTCGGCTTCGATTTTCTCCTGGGAACTCTCAGCAACGATACGATTAGAGGATTTGCGGGTAATGATACTGTTCAAGGTTTGGGGGGAAACGACCGAATTTTTGGCGATCGGGAAAATGATTTGCTGGCCGGAAATGAAGGCGCTGATACGCTGTCTGGCGGGCAGGGAAGCGATACAATCTATGGAGGACAAGACTCCGATTGGATGTTTGGCGATCGGGGTCACGATTTGCTAATAGGCGGCGAAGGCAGGGATATCTTGACAGGAGGCGCAGGCGATGATTTATTTGTGATGGAAAAAACCGCCGCCGCATCTACTATTACTGAAGCCGATATAATTACAGATTTTGGCAACGGCAATGATAAAATTGTCTTGACAGAAGGCATGAAGTTTAGCGATTTAGAGCTTTCTGTTTCCGACAACCAAACTGTTATGAAAGATAAAAACTCTGGTAATTATTTAGGAGTTGTTTCGGGAAATTCTAATCTGACTGAATCCAACTTTATGTCGCTGTTTGGCGGGATAGATATGGGTCAGCTTTTGCCAATTTCTGTTAACACGATTATAGCCGATCGCGCGATCGGACTGGAAGTCGCCCAAACTCCCCAAGAGCAAGCGACAGGTTTAATGTTTCGCACAGAATTGCCGGATGACAGGGGAATGCTTTTCCCGATCGAACCCGCGCGAAACGTGCGTTTTTGGATGAAAAACGTGTTTGTTGAGCTCGATATGGTTTTTCTGCGGGAAGGCGTAGTACAGGCGATAATTCCTAACGTACCGCCGTGTTTGAGCGAAACCTGCCCCAGCTACGGCCCGGATGTTCCCGTTGACGGAGTTATTGAACTCAGAGGCGGAAGGGCGGCCCAATTGGGACTCAAAGTTGGCGATCGGATTCCCAATTTACCCTAAAAGGTATATGATTTTATCGCAGCATTCAACTTTTGTGCATCCAATGAACCCTATTGAATTAAAAATAATCCCCAGTCAAACTCAAGACGGTTTAGCTTACCAACTTTTGCGCTTGCGAATTGCAACTCAAGACGGTATTATCACACCCGAGGATTTACAAGGTTTGAAACTTCCTCAAAATGTTCAATTCAGCCAAGGAATTGTCATTGAAGGTAGAGGCTCAATTTGGCTGTACGGGTATTTAGTACACGAATGCCATCCTGCGGCTTGGGTGGGATGTTACGATCCGCGATTAGAAGGTGCCGTGGTGGTAGCGACACACAAGCACGAGGTATCAGTTGGACAGGTATTAAAATTGAGTTTACCGAGTGATTAAATTAGATTGTTTTGGGCAAATTAACCGTAATATTTGTAGGAGCGGGTTTTACGAACAATCTTTCATTCACTCCACAATATTTATCAACCCGCCCTCTACTCATGTAATGTTTATTTCTAATAACTCACATCTTGCACCATGCTCAAGAACAAGCAAGATGCCCGTTCCACAAAAAAATCATCTCTTGTGGAACAGGCATCTTGCCTGTTCATAAAATGCTTATTGAAAATGGTGCAATATCTCAGTAATCACTCACATCTTGCACCATTCTTAAGAACGGGCAAGATGCCCGTTCCACAAAAAAATCATCTCTTGTGGAACAGGCATCTTGCCTGTTCATAAAATGCTTATTGAAAA
>NZ_JAUBSX010000006.1:126698-160598 GCF_036704885.1 Microcoleus sp. F4-D5
TGGTGCAATATCTCAGTAATAACCTACTTACTATCGCGCACCCAAAAAACCTTTAAGTTTCACCCTCTTAGGAATACGAAGCACTTCAAAAACTGGTTTACAAGCTGCTGCTACTGTACTTCATAAACCTGGAATATGCTGTATATCTAGTGTGCCTGCGTAAATCTTGAAAGATTTACCTTACCGCCTACTCTATGTGCCACTTGCGTAAGTCCTAAAAGCTATTACTCTGCTTCACCAATCAGGGTAAATGCAGCCCAATCTCTGGGATCGGGATGCTTTTTCATCGTGATTAGCATTGCTTGTCGCAAGGCTTGAGCTTTATTAGGATTTTGCTGCAACTGGCGATAGAATTCTGCCATTAATTCAGCCGTGGGAGCGTCGGGAACGTACCACAATGAGGCGAGGATGCTGGGAACGCCGGCAGTAATTAATGAGCGAGATAAGCCAATAACACCATCACCGGTTACTGTTCCTCTGCCAGTATTGCAAGCACTTAAAACGACTAATTCAGCATTTAATTTTAAATCTAAGATTTCGCTGGAAGTGAGCCAGCCGTCATCATTTTCCGAGGGAGCCAGGGCGAGCGCTCCTGGCATATCTCGCCTTTTGACTTCATGGAGTAAACCATGAGTGGCTAGATGAATAATCCGAGCATTTGACATTTGTTGAATAATAGCTGTTTTCGTGGCTTGAGGGCCGATCAGTGCTTGAGTGTTGAGAAGTTTGGCAATGATTTGGGCTTCCTGTTCGCTGCCAGGGAGCGGATCTAATTGCTGCGGGGGGTTGCCAATTTTGGGCATGGTGGGATTGCCGACAACGAGGATATTTTGGGGGGAAGTTTGTCGGTTTTTTTGTCTCGCTTGGTGGGTTAGCTGCAAGATTTGAATGGCGGGAGCAATGATGATGGTATGTTTTTCAACTAGGTATTGACCTCGAGCATTTTGTAGGGTAGCAAAGGGAACTAAAAAGATCGATTGATGCGGAATGAAGATAACGGGATCATTGGGATCGGTTGGTAAAATGTCAGCGATCGGCTGAATCAGCAATTGATAAAGTTGTTGTAATTTTGGGTTAGCGGTTTGGGAATTAGCAGGGGTTGAGTTTGGGTGATTTGTTGCTGCTTGATAGGAGAGATTATTTTCCGATGTACCCAGAGCATCGCGAGTGCCGCGAATCATATCAGTAATGATTGTATCTTGTTCGTTCAATCCTCTGCCAGTAGCAGCAGCGACTCTCGTGCGTTCCGTGGCTTCTTTGAGATTAATGTTGAGGGATTTGAGGTCAACGGAGCGAAAAGTAATTTCACCAGTGGGCTTAATTACCCAAATATAGAGAGCTTGATTTCTGATTGTTGAATACTCAACAATGGTGGCGTTTTGTTCTTTAGCAATTTGTTGAATTTGCTGGATGTTGGGCGAGTTGATGGTGATTTGAGCAGAGGCTGAGGGGGCGAGGCGAGCAGCTAATAACTCTACAAAAGCTCGCGCTCTTCCCCGCTCAGCAATTTCTAACGCTTCCTGAGTTTTATTCTGGGCAATAAGGACTTGTTGTAAAAGTTGGTAGATGTGAGCTTGGGTGTCTAGGATTGACACTTTACTGTGACGATCTAATCCAGCTCGCAGAGATTCAAGAACCTTGATTCCCTCAAAGAGTGTTTGCTCGGCTGCTAGAAAATTGCCTTGTTTGTAGAGTGCAAATCCCAGATTGTCCAGAGCAATTACTTCACCCCGGCGATCGGAAACTTCTCGCGCGATCGCTAACGACTGCTTGAGGTATTGAATCGCTTTAGCATAGTCACTGAGAGAATTGTAAGCCGTTCCGAGATCCCCGAGCCCACTTGCTTCTCCTTGGCGGTCTTTGGTTTGCCGCGCGATCGCTAAGGCCTGCTGACCATACTCAATAGCTTTAGCAAAGTCTCCTAGATTGCGGTAAGCGACTCCAAGATTGCCCAGCGCCAGCCTCTCGCCATAGCTACTAGAAATTTCCCGCATGATTGCTAAACTCTGCTGATAATATTCAATCGCTTTGGCGTAGTCACCGAGAGTACCGTAAATAACTCCTAAATTGATTAAAACTCCTCCCTCATTTAAGGGATTAGAGGTTTCGCGCGCGATCGCCCAACTCTGTTGATAATGTTCAATCGCTTTAGCATACTCGCCGAGAGCACCGTAAACAGAGCCTAAATTAGTGAGAGCCCGCTGCTCAGTTGAGCGGTCAGCAATTTCACGGGCGATCGCTAAACTTTGCTGACAAAATTCAATCGCTTTGGCATAGTCACCTCGAAGAGCGTAAGGACGTACAAGACGGGTCAGAGTTTTCGCCTCACTCGAACGGTCTTTGAGTTCCCGATAAATATTTAATGCCTGTTGCAAAGACTGTATAGCTGCTTCAAATTGACTCGTCTGAGCCTGTTGTTCCCCTTCCTTAAAAAATCTGTCAGCTTCAGCTTTCCGGCCTGCATGGTTCTGAGCCAAAAATTGAGGAGAAGAGATTTTCGCTTGAGCACTAATGATGAAGAGAAAATCGCCGCCACTCAGCGCCGCTATAAGTGAGAAGAGTACGATCGAGCCAATAGTTTGTAGTTTCATCGCCTTTACTTCCTCTCTCAGGTACATCACTTGAGGCAATATAGCGGTTATCAACCGCATAAAGTACCATCAGTAAAGTTCATTAGCGTTTTGGGATCGCACACACCAATCCTCTTTCATGAGGGCGAGCTACTCATAACGTTTTAAGGTAGCTCAAAGCTTGGTTCAAAAACTCGCCCATTCGCTAGGGAGAAGTAAAAAGTCTAGCTCCCCTTTCTCACGGTGGCGGATTTTCCTTAAGTTGCTTGGGAAAATTGATGCGATCGAACAACTGCTTGATGAAAAAAATAATGCTACTTTAAAAGAGTTATCCCAAGGGTTTCAAAAAAATATCCGAATCAAAGTCAGTATATCTTATTATGCGATCGTCAAAAAAAATAATTCAAAAAAATTAAATTTTAATTAAAATTTATCCCTTCACAGGCAAAACGATCGCAAACTCAGTGCCAATTCCTGGCTCCGCATACACCTCGATGCTTCCGCCATGTTTTTCTACCACAATCTGGTGGACAATTGCCAACCCCAATCCAGTTCCTTTGCCTACACCTTTCGTCGTGAACAAATGGTCGAAAATCTGCTCTTTAACTTCGTGTTTCATCCCGATGCCGTTATCAGCAATTTTTATTTTAATGTACCCTTCGCCCATTACCTCAGTGCAAATTGTGATGCGGTTGGGATTGGCGCTAATCTCACTAAAACTGCGTCCTAAATTGGACTCTTCTAAGGCATCGATCGCATTGGCAAGCAGGTTCATGAAAACTTGATTTAATTGACCGGGAAAACATTCGATTTTAGGGAGATTGCCGTATTTAGTTATCACTTCGATCTGCGGGCGGTGTTCGTTTGCTTTGAGGCGGTGTTTCAAAATTAAAATAGCGCTATCAATGCCTTCGTGGATATTAAAAGGAACTTTGTAGTCTTTGTCGCCTCGGGAGAAGGTACGCAAACTGTTGCTGATGCTGCAAATGCGATCGCACCCGAGTTGCATTGAATCAATCATCTTCGGTAAATCTTCCAAAAGATAATCGAGGTCTATCTCTTCGGCGTGGTCTGCCATTTCCGATTTCGATGCAGCGGAGCGATACAATTTTAAGTGTTCTATCACATCTTCTAAACTCCTTTTAGCTTCATTTAAATTGCCAGAAATAAACCCAATCGGATTGTTAATTTCGTGGGCGACTCCGGCGACTAAATTGCCCAAAGCAGACATTTTTTCGTTTTGAACGAGTTGCAGTTGTGCTTGCTGTAAATCTTTTAAAGTTTGTTCTAGCTGTTGGTTTTGCTCTTGCAAAAGTTCCGCTGCTCGCTTGCGTTCGGTGGCATCAACACCTAAACCAATAATGCCGATGGTCTCACCCTGGCAATTTTTTAGCTGGACTTTCGTGAATTCTAAATAGTGTAGTTTGCCGTCAACAAATCTGATAGTTTCGCTGGAGTAATGCGGCCAATCTTGGGCAAGGCAGGCGGCATCTGAAAGCAGACAGCCCGCTGCATTCTCTCCCAGTATATCTTTGTAATGATCGACAGCTAGGAAAGCGCTCACAGGCACGCCCATATTTTGAGAAAAGGTTTTGTTCAAAAACTGTACTTTACCGCTGGGATTAACCATCCAAATCCAAATCGGAGCGACATCAATAATGGCTTGGAGCATTTGTTTCTGATCGGCAAGCTGAGCTTCGGTTCGACTGAATTTTGCTAGCGATCGCTCTAATTGTCGGCAGTAATCCTGAGATTTTTGATGTAGCAGAGCGTTTTGCAAACAGATGGCTGCCTGGGAACACAGGAGATTGAGAACTTGCAGGCGATCGCGGGTAAAAACTCCTGCGGTTAACCGATTTTCCATATACAAAATGCCGACTAAGTTGCCTCGCTCGATAATCGGCCAACACAACACGCTCTGCGGTTCGTATTTGAGGATGTATGAGTCGGAATCCCAATCACATTTTTGAGCGATGTCCCGCACAATCACAGGTTTCAACAAGTTTTTAACGCAGTCAACAATTTTGAGGGGCAAGATCTCGCTGTTTTCATCGAGTGTTGCGGATGATAAGTCGATCGGGCGATCGACTCCATAATTGTCGATCGCGCTTGTAGCAGCGATTTCCCATTGATTGCCGTTTGGCAAAATCAGCGCTGCTTTGTCCGATCCTGTATTTGTCATCGCCAGTTGCATCAGTTTGGCAATCAGTCGATCGAGCTGAATTTCACTAGAGAGGGCTTGACAAGCTTTTAGCAGACTTGAAAAATTTCCAAAATCTGAGACGCTAGCCGAAATAGACGGATGAATGGATGGATGAAGCGATTGATTTGACCCAGCAGGTGTTGGAAAATTGGCTAATTGATTTGCAGGGATTTTTGCTGGTTCTAAAATCGGTTTTAACAATTGAGGATAGCGTTTTTCTAAGTCGTCTATTTTGGCTTTATCTCCCCAGCGAACATAGCAATCATAGGCATCTATCATGTATACTCGCGCAATTTTTTCTCTTCCCAATGACAGGTAAAACTTAGCAGTGAGTTCGCAGGCAAGAGCTTCTTCATTCAAATATTCGTTAGCTTGAGCTCCGGTAATAGCTCGATCGTACAGTTCCATTGCTTCTGCTGTCTGTCCCAAAACGCGGAGCAATTCTGCCTCAACCAGATCTAACTTGTGTTGGTAATTGATTGGGGTATGGTGCGCGAATTCTTTGAGTTTTTTCTGACTAGCCCCAACGCGCTTAAGGATTTGTTGGCGCTCCGTCGGTGCGGCATCTGCATAGATTTCCAAATGTGCCAGCGCATCGTAAAAGTCGTGCATCATCGTTACTAGCATTGAAACATAATTCTCACGATAAGGTTTGCTTTCATTTCCCCTGTCGATTGGATGCGGATTAAGGCTCGAGTATATCCCGAATCAGTCCTCTCTTTTTGCTAAAATTTATCGACCTCCATCTGGCAGGTAAAAGTCAAGATCTCTTCAAATATTCGGATGTTTCATATATTTGTAAATAACAGGGTGCCGTTCGATCTCGTCGAGAATGTCTGTTCGCTTGAGGACTCTTTCGACCGATACAATTAACGACGGTGGATGCAACTTTATCGTATTTTGGCAGCACCGCCCACCGGAAATCATCCGCCACAACGACGTAGGTTTGAGAATTTTAGTAGCGGGTTGTCGGTCTTTCTCGCGCACAAACCGATCGACAGCCGATCGAGAATCGGCGTACAATTGCGCGATCGGGCGATATCCCGGCACTACCGCAGTCAAATCTACTCCATCTACTATTGCGTCCATATCGGCTGACCTCAACCCAGACATTAACTTCAAAAAAGTTAGTCTATATATCTTAGGACATAAAGAGCATAATTTTCGATCGGTCGGTCAAAAATTTCAATTATCTGTGAATGAACAAGATTTTATACTTTGGCGATCGGCTTGCAGCCTGTTACTTACGTATAAGTTTGTGCGGTTAATCTAAAATGCGGTTATAATGAACGCGAAATACCGTAGGAACACGGCAGAAGCGTGTCTAGAAAAATACAATGTGTAATTAGTATAATTAATTGAATTTAATATAGCTCGATCGGTCAAATTTCCGAGATCCAATGTAAAAAATTTTACCTTAAAAAGTCCAAATATAATATATATAAATAAAAAAAATCCGTGGTGAAATGAGTAGCACTCCAGCCCCCCGCTTTGTTTACGGGCCCGGCTGTTTCATTATGCTAAAACCCACCCTGCACTCTACTTTCGGGCTAATAGTCCTCCCACGGGTTAAAACCGCATCAAATAGTAATATGCAGTCGTCTTGAGAGGACTTTAGCTACATTCCGACAGGGGTTTTAACCCCTGTCGGAATGTAGCTTCCAGAGAAGGAAACAGCGTTATTTGAGATTAGTCGATCGCGTCTGTCGCTCTTTATGGTCCTCGTTGAGTTCTGTCAATATCTCGATTCACTTTCTAGCAAATATTGTCCGAGGCATCTTCAGCGTTCTATCTTGCATCTCGTGCTGCATCATTGATATTTTCTTGGCCGCCGCTGGTATTATATCTCAGAGACTCAGTACCCTCTGCTGCTCTTTCTTTTGCTCCCTGCGTGGCTTCTTTAACAATATCTTTTGCTCCCTTCAAGCCTTCGCGAGTGTTTTCTTTAAGATTAGCAAAGCCTTGTTTGGTTTTGTCGCCAAAGTCATCAGCTTTGCGCTCAGCGGTGCGAGCATCTTCCTTCACCTTTTCCCCAATTTGGTCGAGTTTGTCAGGCGCGTCGTCCGCTACCCGCCGCACGTTTTCCCCTACATTGTTGCTAGATTTAGTGTCGATGCGGTGCTGCGCTTGCTCTTTGAGAAGCTGAGCTTTTGCTTCTGCTGATGTGAGCTTTTGGTTTCTGGGGTCGTCATCCCTGTAGTTGTTCATGCCGCCTTTGTATTCGGAAGTTACAGCCCCACTCGGCACTTCTTCTCTAATTTTGTCGGCAGTTCTTCCTGCGATCACATCAGTTTTTCCTGCCGTTACATCAGTTTTTCCTGCCATTACATCAGGGCGACTGCAGGCAGTGCTCACTAATACTAAAATGCCAGCCAGAAACACTGTTAAAATTTGTACAGCTCGAATTTTTTTCAGAAATGCAGTTAGTCTCTTCATAAAAATGCTCCTTTCTATTGTTAGAGGCTCAAATGCCTAGTGGTTCTGTAGATCTAGCATTACAAATTACCAAATTAGGCACTTAAACACTTATTTAAGTATACGAATAGAAACAGGAGCTTTTCATCTATCCCAAGTTACATTCCTCAAGTTATAGTAGAAGGAAGAAGGAAGAAGGAAGAAGGACAAAGGAAGAAGGAAAAAGGACAAAGGAATTGACAATCTTCGAGCTTCTAGAAATTATTCAAAGTCGGCACACCCCGCGCCCGACACGGAAATGTCGTTTCCCAACATGGCTGTTTGATTCTCCGCGCGCGCAGTATGTTGGAATGTTTTGCGTTTTCGGCTCAAAAAAAACCTTCTAGTCAGGAACTAGAAGGAAGGTGGTGTATGATCTCAAGTACAACAAGGTCTTTAATCGCAATTGTCGCCGCACATCCCGATCGCAAACATCTGTCTAATGGCTGAAAGTATCTGCACAGTGGCTAAGCATTTTGAATCGCTGTTTTTAAACTCTTGCAGAATTCGCCTATCGCTTCTAAACCCTGTTCTGGAGTACCTTCAGCCAAGCGTTTGACAAAAGCACTGCCAACAATCGCAGCGTCTGCACCCCATTCTTTCACTTGGCGAGCGTGTTCGGGTTTTGATATACCAAACCCGACGCCGATGGGTTTGTCGGTGACGGTGCGGAGTTCTTGCAGCAACTTTTTTGCTCTCGTTTCTAAGCCTTCGCGCACTCCCGTAACCCCCGTCACGCTGACTAAGTAAATAAATCCTTGAGACTGGTGAGCGATGGCTTCTATGCGACTTTTAGGGCTTGTGGGCGCAACTAATAATGTGAGTTCAATCCCTAATTTGTTGGCAGGTTGGATGAGACTGTCTGCTTCTTCTAAGGGCAAGTCGGGTACAACCAATCCCTGAACTCCAGCACTTTTGATTTGCTGCAAAAAGGTTTCTATACCTCGGTACAAAATCGGGTTGTAGTATGTGAAGAGAATGATGGGCGATCGCAAATTCGGACTAACTTTCGCTACCATTTCCAGCACCGCATCTAACCGCGTCCCCCGCTGTAGAGCTCTGGTAGCGGCTGCTTGAATCATCGGCCCGTCAGCTAGCGGGTCAGAATAGGGAACGCCAAGCTCGATCGCATCTGCACCGCTATCATCCAAAATTTGCAGTGCTCTAGCCGTTGTCTCCAAGTCGGGGTCGCCAGCAGTAATAAAAGGAATCAATGCACATTGATGGTTCTTGCGCAAGTTTTCAAAACAATTAGAAATAGTCATTAGGCAGTTGTCAGTTGTCTGGTGTCAGTTGTCATTATTTATTAGTTATGAGTTATGAGTTATTAGCAACTAGCCACTAACAACTGATAACTGACTAATTATCTTTTTCCTGCTCTATTTCGGCTTGAAGTTGGGCTAATTCTTCAGGAGTGAGTTCATCCAGCCGCTTCTGCAAAACAGCTTCTTTGTAGTCTTGCAGTTGCTGACTGTAGGTCATATTTTGAGTCAGTGCTCGAAATAAATAAGTCACCAGCCAGCCAATCAAGCCGGCGACCAAAAACAACTGACTCCAAATCCCTGCATTCATGCTGTCGAGTCCGGCCAATTGCAGCAGCAAGTAGATAAACCCACCTGCGGCAAAAAAGCCGATACTGATTCCAATTACGTCAATACGTCGCATTTAGGCTTCTATCTGCCGCCGTTTCGGCCGAAAATTCAAAAATGGAGCTAGGAGAAACATACCTGGGAAGAAGAAGAACATCAAGAAGTACATGAAGCCGCGCTCAACAGAGGTAGCCACGTACCAGCGGCTGTTCAGGTAAGCGTAGGTAGCGGCGGGTACTACCAGGAGGTAGGTTCCTGCCAAGACGGCGTAAAGCAGTAAGGTAATATACATAGATTTGCTTTATGGGAAGAATAACACGGTAAGTCAGTTGACACGCTCCGTTAGCTGGTTAACTATTGTACCGCTTGGGGAGATGCAGCGCGACTTTTGGGAATTTTTTGATTAGGGGTTGCGTAAATAGGGGTTTTGGCTGTAGTATAAAAGGCTGTTGTTGTTAATGGCTCAAAAACACAACAGCTTAACCAAAGGGGGCGTGGCGGAATGGTAGACGCTACGGACTTAAAATCCGTTGACCCGAAACGGTCGTGTGGGTTCAAGTCCCTCCGCCCCCATCCATTTCAATCATTTGTGATATCAATTCTGGTTGCACCGGAATTATTGTTGACTGTTGAATGTTGATATCGTTTCCGGTTGCACGAGCGACATGATATAGAGGACACGGCACTGCCGTGTCCCTACAATTAATTTGGGTAGGGACACGGCACTGCCGTGTCCTCGGTATCATTCTGATGCAACCGAAAACAATATGATTCAACGGTTTCAGATTTATTGTCACCAAGAGTTCTGTTTTCCGCTCAATTTTCGCGCTAATGGTTTTCTACTATGTCCAAAAGCGCCTCTAGATCTGCCAAGTTCGCCCCGGAATTTTTGCGTCTGGCCTTCAATTGGTTCAGCAAGTCGTCTGGTTTTGGAAATTCTGCGACAGTCGGAACCGATTTTTTATTTTCATCCCGATCGCCCCGCGTGATATTACGCAGCAACTGGCAAAGTAATCACAAATTCCGTGCCCTGTCCTATTTGAGAATTTACCTCAATTTTGCCTTGATGCTTGACAAGGATTTGATAGGAAATAGCTAATCCCAATCCAGTACCTTTGCCGATCGACTTTGTAGTAAAAAATGGGTCAAATATCTGTTGGGCACTGGCGGAGGCAATTCCCGGCCCGTTATCCCGAATCTTGACGGTGACAGTATTGTCGGCTGTAATTTCCGTGCTAACCCAAATAGTTGGCGAATAGCCTTTGTCTTCCTTTTTCACCTCCTCCAGCGCATCTATTGCATTGCCGATCACGTTCATAAATACTTGATTGAGTTGGGCCGGATAGCACTCAAGCGCAGGCAAGTTGCCGTATTGTTTAATAACTTGAATACCTTGTTTGAGCCGATGATTGAGAATTACGAGGGTGCTATCAATTCCTTCGTGAATGTCGGCTGATTTCATTTTTCCGTCGTCCGATCGCGAAAAATTCCGCATGGATACGACAATTTCGCGAATGCGATCGGCTCCCATTTTCATCGAAGATAGGGTTTTTGGTAAATCTTCTCTGAGAAATTCGAGTTCAATGTCTTCGATGCGCTCTAGAATAGCATCTGGTGGGTTGGGATAATATTCTTGATAGAGAGTTACCAAATCTACCAAATCTTCGATGTATTGGTTGGCATAGTCAATGTTGCCCCCGATGAAGTTGATAGGATTGTTGATTTCGTGGGCTATCCCTGCAACCATTTGACCGAGAGATGACATTTTTTCGGTTTGAATTAATTGGGATTGAGTTTCTTTGAGTTCTTTTGTATACTCGCTAACTCGCTGAATCAATTGATTGAAAGAGATTGCTAAAACTCCGATTTCGTCTTCGGTTGTGACGGGTACTTGCAGGTTAAAATTCGATTCGCGAGCGACTTGCTGAGCGACATTAGTAAGGGTTTCGAGAGGTTGGGCGATCGCGCGGCTGGTTTTGTCCGCCAGTGCGACAGCGATGAGTGCTGAAATTAGCATACTCCCGAGAATAATTCGGTTGCGCAAACCTTCAGCTTCTTCTAATGCTTTGATGCCTTGCTGCTTGTGAATTTCTACTGTAGAAATTAGCTCGGTTAAACTCTGAGCAAGGTTATCTAGTACGATCGCCTCTTGGCCGCTGGTAGTCCTCAACATTTGTAGCTGTGCGGACTCGATGCTGTTGGGAGGCAAATTCCCACCTTCTACATCTTTTAACTGCAATTTAATTAGCTGACCGTAGTAATCAATGACGAGGGCAGATTTCTTCAATATAGCCTGCAATGCTGCCTCTTCTTTTGCTAGTCCTTCGGGATTTTTTCGTGCGAAAGATTCAATTTCTGAAATCAAGGTTTTCGCCTGATTGATTTGCCATACAAACCGATCTTGTTCGTATTTTAGCCCCAGAGTGTTTCCCAAAACGACTGGCAATCTCGCCGCGTGCGATCGGGCTTCAAATACCGTATTTTGCAAATTTTGCAGCAGTTGCTGCTGCTGTTGGTCAAAATTTACCTGAACTAAAGCTTGCTTGCGAAAGTAGTCTCCCAATTTCAGTCCCGCACCAGTTCCCAAAATCGCTATCCCGATAGCTAAAGCATAGCCATAGCTAATTTTTTGACCGATTCGTAAACGGTTGCATCCTGCCTTTAGCCCAGTTAGATTAATAGTTGAAGTTTGTAACAAAGGTTTTTGAACATAGTGCTTTTGCTCTACCTTGCTGTTCTTGGACTGAGTGTGGGTAAATAATAACATGGGAAGTTCCTCCCAAACAAATCAGGAGTAATTGAGCGAAGAAAAGCAGAATGCACTTATGCTGAAGGTCGAAAGCGGTTTTGAGTGTTGATTTTTTAATTTTGAATTATTTAGCTCAAAACTCACCTCTCAATACTCAACTCTTCCTCTAGTATCTCTGTTTTTAGACTAAAGTGTTTGTGATCTCTATCAACAATCTATGTGATTATACCCAGATTTACAAAATTTATGGTAACAGCGATTAGTATTTGTAGTCAGTTGGGACACAAGGCCCAACTACCGGTTCTCCCCGTTTTTCTTTTTCTGCCAGTTCTAGGTTTAATTCCAGCACTTTTGCTAAAATATCGTCGCTGTCAGTAAATCCGTAAGCTGGATTACATTCGCGATCGAGCTTAGCATGAAGTTTATAAAGTTGACTTGTTGGTTCTTCAAAAAATTTATTGTAAAGTTGAGTAATTCCCCACTGCTTTGCGGACATTTGTTGAGTGCGGTATTGATGCAATTCGACCGCCGTTGCCCGAATTTGCTCTACTGATTGACGAGTCGGTGTCTGGGGAAATGGGAAAGTTTCAAAGCAGGTATTGTGGGTGTATGCGATATCTCCTTTGAGAGTTGATTTTTGAGCGTGCATCCAAATTCGGTGAATTTTCGATGTTAGAATGCCAAAAACATAAAAATCATCAGAGGCAACGACTTTAGTTTTATTTCCGGGCAGCCATTCACAAGAGCAAGGAACGAAAACAGCCCATTTGGATACCTCTGGAACTGCAAAGTAGTGAGATAAAGGGGCGATCGCCTTTCTCATTCCTAAGCGTTTTCCTTCATATTTCCACCAGTTTAGTTTTAATGCTTCATTGCGATTATTCTGGCGTTCGATGGCAATAGTTGATTTCAATCGATTAAAAGGTAGTTCGTAGTTGCTAGCTTCTTCTATTGTCATGTCCTCAAAATCAATAATCCATCTATCGGGTACACAGTTAGGAATTTTAGCGAGATTCGCACCCATTGAAAAAAGTTTAATAACTTTCTGATTATTCAAATCCGCTTGAATCCAGTCCTTAGCCTCTTGTTCGGTAATAATAAATCCTTTACCATTAGGAATTACACCTTGAAAGCATTTATTTAAATTCGCTGACAACCTAGCAGCTTGAGAAACATCAATCGTAGCTTGCAGGGAAGAGTTGATACTAGAAACCGCGAGGTTATCTAAATAATAAACTTTCGGCTTTTCCTTGCTCCAGTTAATCAAACTAACATGAACTTTAGCTTCGCCCGACCAAGGCTGAGTAGAAACGGCTGCATAAATGTGACCGCCATTTTGCGCGACATAATCTAAAGCAGCAGCACGACTTTTACCTTGACTAATTGAATTAGTAGCAACTAAACCAGCCCTGCCATTGAGTTCTAAATTATTGTGAGCAATGCGAAACCAATAAGCACAAAAATCAACCGAATCTTTCACATCAGGAAAACGTTTAAACACGCGGTCAATATATTCATCTCCCAGGGCAATCCTCATCTGCTTTCCGCCTAAAAACGGAGGATTGCCGATAATAGCGTCAGCCTTCACCCAATCAGTAAATAAAGCATCAGCACAGACAATATTTTTATCCAAAGTATCTAAAGGCAGAGAAGGTTCTTTCAATCCCAAATTATCGATCGCCACCTTGCGGCCAATCATCAACGTCACCCGCGCCAACTCCACCGCAAACGAGTTAATATCCATGCCGTAAAATTGCTGTGGCGTGACTAAATTCATATAACCTCTTGTACCGTCGAACTCGTTTAGCTTATCTAAAAGTAACTTTTCAACTTGCTTGAGTTCCTGATAAGCTACATACAGAAAATTACCCGAACCGCAAGCCGGATCGAGGACGCGATAGCGACCTAATTCTTGGTGCAGATTTTGCAGTTGGGCTACGGTATTTGCAGCGTTAATTCGCTCTTCCCAGTAATAGCTAATTGTGGGCAAAACAATGCGGCGAATGTCTCCCTCTGTAGTAAAGTGAATCCCGTAGGCGCGGCGCTGTTTTTTATCTGTTTTCAAAGCCGATTCAAAGATATTGCCAAAAATAGAAGGGCGTACCTGACTCCAGTTTTGTTCGGCACAAACTTCTAATATTTTCAACTCTCCCTGTTGCAGTTCAATGGGGTGTATTTCCGAAAATAATCCGCCGTTGAAATACTCGACTCCTTCATAACGTCCTTCCGGCGTGACTCCCTGCTGATTCATTGCTTGAAATAAGCCGCCCAAGACATCGTAAGAACTTGCTCCTTCTAGGCAATCTTTGACGCAGCGAGTAAAGAGTGCCGGCGGCAAAAGTCCCCTATCTTCGGCAAACATTGCTAAGACGCACTGCAACACAAATCGCTGTGCCTGAAACTGATTAAATTTAGCAAATTTGCGCTCTTTGCCGCGTTCGATTAGCATCTCCAGCAGCATCCCCATTCTGCTAGCAGCTTTTTCGGTAATCTCGACTTGGTTGTTTTTGAATATGGGGCGGCGGCTGGTAGATTCCATGAAGGCAAAAGCGGGCGATCGCGCGGGCAATTGCTTTAGGGATATAATGTCTACAGGCTGATCCGGCTGAAGGTCGAAATCGTAAATGTGAAACTCGTCAAAATTGCACATCATCACGTAGCGCGGGCGATCGTCTTTTTTGAGGCGAATATAATAGCGTTCTGTTTGGGTGCGGTGTTCTCTTTTAGTCAAATCTTCACCGCGCTTTTTCATTTCAATCAAAACGTGCTTTTTCCACACCAAATCAGCAAACCCCATTTGACCTTTTTTGCTACTTTTCTCTATGCGTTCCTCATAGGTTGCGCCTGCTTCTAATGCCCCATCGTGGCCGAAAGCCCGAAAGAAGCGGTCTAAAAATACTTGTGCTTGTCCTTTTTCATCGCCTGTAATGTGTTGCTGGCAGTAGGTGACGAATTTCTGGAGACTTTCAGGGGTGGCTGGCATGGGAGGATAATTTAAAAAGCATATTAATTAGTATAATCTGGTTACAAGTTACGCAGCGAGCGCTTAAAATTTCGATACTCCCTAGCCTTTTTTAAAGAGAGTAGAATTGATTCATACTTCCTTGGCCCGCCAGGGACTTAAGTCCCTGTCTAATAGCAAAAGTCGGTTGAAACCGACTGAAATACTAACTTTACAGTCCTATTTTAGAGGACTTCAGCTTTGAGGCAGGGGTTTCAACCCCTGCCGGACTGCATCAGTGACCTATCATCCAAGGTCGTCCACCTCGGTGTTCGCGATTCCGCTGCGGTTTAGGTTCCTCAAAACGCTTAACTAGCTGCGGTTCCTGATTTTCTTGACCTTTCAACCGCAGCTTTCCAGTTAGAATCATCGGCGGGGAAAAGATGCGTTTAGCAACAGTTTCGCAACTCGGACAAAGCACAGGTGTATCTGCTTCGGCAAGAGGGCGCCACTTATCAAAAATGCCGCAAGTTTCACACCTAAAATCGTAAAGAGGCATAGCAATTTTGGATTGTAGATTTGGATGCAATGAGTAGGCGGCGGGCAGCGCCCGCTTTAATAATTAAGAGGGCAGAATATCCATCTCAAAAATTTCTGTCGGCAAAGCAATTGTGCAGCAAGCATTGGGAATGTCCACAATACCGCTGATCCTACCTTCAACTGGTGCACAGCTTAACAGCAAATACGCTTGTTCTCCGGTAAAACCAAACTTTTTCAAATATTCGATCGCATTCAAACAAGCTCGCCGATAAGCAACATGGGCATCCATATAATACTGTTTGCCCGTAAATTCATCAACAGAAATCCCTTCAAAAACCAGGTATTCTGAATAGCGCGGTTCCACCGGCCCCGGTTTGAAAATTGGGTTGACCATTGCGTATTTATCCATACCGCCTTTGATAATATCAACGTGGAGGTCGATGTACCCCGACATTTCAATTGCGCCGCAGAATGAAATTTCCCCATCTCCTTGAGAAAAGTGAATATCTCCCATCGAAAGTTTCGCGCCTTCGACATAAACCGGAAAGTAAATTCTGGAACCCCGCGACAAATTTTTAATATCGCAATTGCCTCCGTGTTCGCGGGGAGGAACAGTGCGCGCTGCTTCGGCCGCAACTCGATCGAAGTCAGCGCCTTTCAGCGACCCCAAAATTGCATTTTTGGGGTTCGGCAGTTCTGCTAAAGGCGGCACTCGATCTGAATTTGTGGCTACTAATTCTGCTTCCCGTTTGTTCCATTTATTCAACAATTCAACAGAAGGCGCGCAGCCGATTAAACCCGGATGAGTAATCCCGGCAAACCGCACTTTTGGTATGTGTCTGGAAGCGGTATAAATTCCCTGGAAATCCCAAATTGCTTTAGCAGCAGTCGGAAAATGTTCTGTCAAAAAACCGCCGCCGTTTTCTTTAGCAAAAATTCCCGTAAAACCCCATTCGTCCCCTTGCAAAGCCCCGATATCGAGGATATCGACTACTAAAATATCCCCGGGTTGCGCGCCGTTAACGTAAATTGGCCCGCTCAAAACGTGAACTACTGTTAAGTCTACATCGCGAATGTCGTCGGGGCAGTCGTCATTTTTAATTTGTCCGTCTGTCCAGTCTTTGCACTCGATGCGAAATACATCGCCGGGATTGACGGAAACTACTGCTGGAATATCTGGATGCCAGCGGTTGTGACCGACTAATTCCTGTTCTGACATCGGTTTGGTCAAATCAACTTTGAAGAGAACTTGAGGCATAGTCTGCACTCCTCTAGTTACTAATTTTTACATGGTATGGGCATCTTCCCCGATCGGATACTTGATAAATGTAAATTGTTATACTAATTCAGTGCAGACCCGAAAAATGTTTTAGATAACGATTATCATTTTTTATAAAATAACCGGGCTGCGCGGCAGTTGTGGTATGTTTTTGATAGTGAATGTTTTGAATTTCAAAAATCTGTGACTGAAACTTCGATCGCACAAAATACACATAATGTTAAAAATGGATGGCACGGCTACCTGAATTTAACCTACGCCAACCGCAACGGCAAAACTCAAATCATTCACAATCAAATGCAAGCGCCGCTTAAGGTGCAGCGCCCGTTTTATCCTGAAGGGAAAGACCTTTGTCACAGCGTCATCTTGCACACGGCTGGGGGAGTTGTCGGGGGCGATCGACTTTCCAGCCATTTTCACCTCCAACCCAACGCCAAAGCCTTGATTACCGCGGCCGCCGCTGGTAAAATCTATCGCAGCAGCGGACTAGAATCACAACAAAATATTGACATTCAACTAGATACCGGTGCTAATTTAGAATGGCTGCCACAGGAAACAATAGTTTTTGACGGCGCAATATATCGGCAAAATTTGCGGGTTGAATTAGCACCAACAGCGAGGATTTTTCTGTGGGAAATTACCAGATTTGGACGCAGTGCTAGGGGCGAAAAGTTCTTGTCTGGAGAATGGCGATCGCACACCGAAGTCTGGCAACAAAACAGCCCTTTATGGATTGACAGACAACTGCTCAAAGGTGGAGAAAAAATGCTCGAAAGTCCTCACGGTCTCGCAGGAAAACCCGTAGTCGCTACCCTCGCTTGGGTAGGCGAACCCGTAACCACAGAACTCGTGGAAAAAGTTCGATCTTTGCCATCTGAGGCAACAATTTATCCTGGTAATTCCACCGTCGGCGTGACTCGTATTCCTAACGGTTTGCTGTGCCGATATCGCGGTACATCCACCACCGCAGCTAGAGACTGGTTTGTCAGCATTTGGCAGTTGCTGCGCTTGTCTTTTTCACAGCGCCCTTGCTGTTTGCCCAGAGTTTGGATAAAATAGGAGGATCTTTAAGTTTCAATGTATAGTTGCCCTCCTAACTAGATTATTCATCTCTCTCTTCTGGGCCTGGGCGCCCTCTGCGCCCTTTGCGGTTTAATCATTCAGAAACAACCGTAAACGATATCACAACCAAATAATGCGATCGCACTTACAAGAATAAAAATGCAACTCACCCCCCAAGAAAAAGACAAACTGCTGATTTTCACCGCAGCCCTGGTAGCAGAGCGCCGGAAACAAAGAGGTTTAAAATTAAACTATCCAGAAGCACTAGCTTACATTTCAGCCGCCATTTTAGAAGGAGCAAGAGATGGCCTCACCGTCGCCGATTTAATGAGTTATGGAACAACTCTCCTGACGCGGGAAGATGTGATGGAAGGAATAGCAGAAATGGTGCATGAAGTCCAGGTTGAGGCGACTTTCCCCGACGGAACTAAACTCGTTACAGTACACGATCCGATCCGTTAAAAAATCAACCACAGAGACTCACAGGAGGAAAAAATGATTCCAGGGGAAATGATTGTTTTAGCAGGTGAAATAGAACTCAATGCAGGGCGTGAAACAGTACGTTTGCTTGTAGGAAATAAAGGCGATCGCCCGATACAAGTCGGTTCCCACTACCATTTTTACGAAGCTAACGAAGCCTTAGAATTTAATCGAGAACAAGCAAAAGGAATGCGATTGGATATTCCGGCGGGAACAGCAGTTAGATTTGAACCGGGAGACGAAAGGGAAGTGCAATTAGTACCTTTTGTCGGTAGTCGTGAAGTTTACGGCTTTAATGGAAAAGTGAACGGTGAGTTAGATGGATGAGAGAGAATTCGACTATTATCAATTATCAATAATAACGAAGTAAGGAGTGCATTAATATGAGTTATAGAATGGATCGCCGGGCCTACGCGGAAACCTTCGGGCCGACAACGGGCGATCGCGTCCGGTTAGCCGATACAGAATTATTCATAGAAGTGGAAAAAGACTTCACAACCTACGGGGATGAAGTTAAATTTGGCGGAGGCAAAGTCATTCGCGACGGCATGGGACAGTCGCCTATTTCTAATGCAGACGGCGCTGTTGACACGGTAATTACTAATGCTTTAATATTAGATTGGTGGGGAATTGTTAAAGCAGATATCGGGATTAAAGAAGGCAAAATTTTTAAAATTGGCAAAGCCGGAAATCCTTATATTCAAGATAGGATAGATATTATTATCGGACCCGGTACAGAAGTAATTGCCGGCGAAGGAATGATGATCACTGCCGGGGGAATTGATACTCACATTCACTTTATTTGCCCGCAGCAAATTGAAGCGGCGATCGCCTCTGGAATCACGACAATGATCGGCGGGGGCACAGGCCCTGCAACGGGTACAAACGCCACAACTTGCACTCCCGGGCCTTGGCATATGTACCGAATGCTGCAAGCAGCCGACGCTTTCCCCGTAAATCTAGGGTTTCTAGGTAAAGGAAATACCAGTCAACCCCAAGCATTAATTGAACAAATATTGGCCGGTGCAATGGGTTTGAAACTCCACGAAGATTGGGGAACTACGCCATCCGCGATCGACACTTGTTTGAGTGTAGCTGACGAGTACGACGTACAAGTTGCAATTCACACCGATACTCTCAATGAAGCGGGATTTGTGGAAGCTACAATTGCCGCTTTCAAAAATCGCGCAATTCACACTTACCACACCGAAGGTGCAGGTGGCGGACACGCACCGGATATTATTAAAGTCTGCGGACAAGCTAATGTTTTGCCCTCGTCAACTAACCCGACTCGCCCTTACACTGTCAATACTTTAGAAGAACATTTAGATATGTTGATGGTTTGCCACCATTTAGATCGGGGCATTCCTGAAGATGTGGCTTTTGCTGAATCTAGAATTAGAAGAGAAACTATTGCTGCTGAGGATATTTTGCACGATTTAGGTGCGTTTAGCATGATTTCTTCTGATTCTCAGGCGATGGGAAGAGTTGGGGAAGTGATTGTTCGGACTTGGCAAACGGCTCATAAAATGAAGGTGCAAAGGGGGAATTTAGACGGGCAATATGCCCGTTCCACAGGTGATTTAGACGGGCAAGATGCCCGTTCCACAGGGGGAGAAAATGACAATTTTCGGGTGAAGCGGTACATTGCAAAATATACAATTAATCCGGCAATAACTCACGGAATTAGTCAGTATGTCGGTTCGGTGGAAGAGGGAAAGTTGGCGGATTTGTGTTTGTGGCGGCCGGCTTTTTTTGGGGTAAAACCGGAACTGGTAATTAAAGGAGGGGCGATCGCCTACGGGCAGATGGGAGATGCTAACGCCAGCATTCCTACACCGCAACCGGTGCATATGCGGCCGATGTTTGGGAGTTTTGGCGGTGCGATTGGGGCGACTTGTCTGACGTTCGTTTCGCAAGCTGCGCGCGATCGAGATATTGCCGCACAGCTAGGTTTAAAAAAGCCTACTGTAGCAGTTTCCGGAACGCGGCAAATTAGTAAAAGAGATATGAAACTCAACGATTATTTGCCACAAATGGAAGTCGATCCAGAAACTTATGAAGTGAGGGCGAATGGGGAATTGTTAACGTGCGAACCGGCAACTGTTTTGCCAATGGCGCAGCGGTACTTTTTGTTTTAACCGATTGTACAATCATGTAAGGGCTGGTTTTAGCAACTGTCTATGTCTAAAACTAACGATCTCCTAAACCCACCCCATCTAATTAAACTTACTTAATTCAGGATTGGATGTCTTGTCAGAAAAATTGAGCGATCGCAGTATTAAACCCTTGCAAACAAACCAAAAATAAAGCGCAATATTCACCCCACTTAACAACTTGGGGATACCCTCAAGCAAGCTGGAAATTGCCTCATTTTTCCAGGGCAATGCTTCCGCAAAAAAGGCCAAAAATAATAAACCCACGCCACTTACTAACAAAAAGTATGGCGTTGATTTTATTTGCCTCCTAAAAGTTAATCCATAAACTGCCGCAGCAACAGCGTAGATAATAACTATTGTAACTTTAGGGAATCCTGCGCGTCCGAGATGAACATGAGTGCGAAAAACTTCATTAAATAGGAAAAATCCCGTAACTATGGCTGAACCTAAAATAAACTGATTTTCAGGACGATTCGGTTGAGTAGTTCTTAGCAAACCAAAGCTAAAAACACACACCATTACAGAAAAATAAAACAACATTTGGAACATCAGAAAAAAGAAACCCGCCCCCGGATATGTCGCAAGACAAGGCGGAAAAAATAACCCTTTTACCGAAGAACCAAACCCATTTAGGGCAAAACTTACCACCCCTACCAGCAAGACAGCTAAAGTATTGAGCAAAAAAACAATCCTATAATTTGCCATAATCTAATTTGACTGCCTCAAGTATTCTCATCATTGAGCGATCGCAGTTTTTTTGCTAAATTTACTCATCTTAAATTTAACCAATTTTGAATTTCTTGAGCTAACCAAACCGCCTCGATCTCTTGCAAATTGTTCGCTAAGACATAAAAATAAGTTCCTGCATTGCTGCCAGAACGAATATTGATTTGATATCCTCCCCAAGTTCTGTATAGGAAAGCACCCAAAATATCTGATTTTTTTCCGATTCTTCGCTGGTAATTCCAGCCAAATATCTGATATTTTATTTCCCACTCGTTACTGTAACAGTTAATGTCATTGACCTGACAAAAACACCTAAGTATCAGACATATTATACTTGACCAAAATATTAATCCTATCAGGGATTGTGATAGGAACAATCCTTGAATTATTTGCAATAATATTAATGTGAGAGGTATTCCTACAACAGCAGAGAGGAAAGGTCTTCGGAGTAATAAACTTGGAATTTTAATGTTGAAGTCCGTTGCTGATTTGCTCACTTCAATGCGAGAGTCAACCGGTTTAGGAATTTTCCTAACATTCGCAATCCGGTCGTTAGCCGATTCTATGTTTCCCGATTTCAAAGCTGCTAAAGCCTCTCTAGCCTTGCTGAAACGCTTTTCTAACCCGATTTCCGTCATCTTCTCAATCCAGCTTACCAAACTGGGATTCACACTCACGCGATCGCGAAACTGAATCCGAGAATCTTTCTGTGGTAAATCAGCAGGAGTCATCCCCGTTAACAAATGAATTAAAGTACCTCCCAAAGCATACAAATCCGAAGCCGGAACCGCCCGCCCCCAAAACTGTTCTAACGGTGCATAGCCACTCGTTCCTACAACTGTAAACGTTACACCTGTCACCGCAGCTTGAGCTTGTACCGCACCAAAATCTACTAGATAAACGTGCTGATCTTCCCCCCAAATTAAATTACTCGGCTTAATATCTCGGTGCAAAACAGGGGGATTCAACTCATGCAAATAAATTAAAATTTTCAGCACTTCAGTGGAAATTATTCGCACTTTTACCTCGGAAAATCTTTGACCTTTGTCTAACAGTTCCTGAAGTGAAAACCCCGGAATATAATCTTGCACTAACCCAAACCAAGGCAATCCTGCTCCGGCTTCCCGCTCCAGGGAAAAATAATCTCGATAGCAAGGAATGCGGGGATGATTTAGCGCCTGCAAAACTTGTGCTTCTCTTTCAAAAAGCTTGAGTTCTTCCCACTGCATTTCCGGGCTAAAAGCTAACATTTTCAGCGTCACCTGTTCTTGAGACTCTAAATCTACTGCTAGCCAAGTTTGATGACCTGCCGCTGTGCGTCCTAAACGCTGTTGCAATTGATAACGTTCTTGTAAAATTGTCCCTGTATCTAACACAGCATTTCCCTCCTTTTTTTTATTCTACAAAATTGCCTCAACTATATTTCTTAAATAAGTCTCCATCGGGCAGACTTACTTTAACATCAGACTCTCCAATTCGCAATTCCCGATGCCCCATTCCCGATGCCCCATTCCCAATCATAATTACCCGTGCATTTCTCCATTTGGCATGATTGTACCGCGCAACTGAGCTCCCGCTAAATTAGCACTGCTCAAATCTGCCCTAATCAAAGTTGTGCGGTGCAAAATTGCATCCCGCAACTCTGTTCTAGCCAGGTAAGCATCAGTCAGATCCGCTTCACTCAAATTTGCCTGATTAAAGTTAGCTCGACTCAAATCAGCCCTCACCAAATTAGCTCGACTCAAGTCAGCCATAACTAAATTAGCATTGCTCAACTTAACATCAGGAAGAAATGCACCCCGCAAGTTAGCGCCCGCCAATTCAGCATCAATTAAGACAGCTCTTTCCAACCTAGCACTTGTCATTACAGCCCAGGAAAAATTCGTTTCTATCAAAGTTGCTTCAGTCAAAAATGTGCCATCTAAAATAGCTTCGCTCAAATTCGCCTGAGTCAGATTTGCTTCCTGCAGAGATGCTTCAGTCAAGTTCGCTTGACTGAGATTAGCTTTAGTCAAATCTGCACCTAGCAAGTTGACGCCCCGCAAATCGGCACCTTGAAAATTTGCACCCCGCAAGTTTGCACCCTCAAAAATCCGCTGTTCCTTGCGCAAATTTGCACCGCGCAAGCAGGCACCGCGCAAATCGGCACCTTGCAAATTTACTCCTCGCATATCTGCATCGGTCAAATTTGCATCGATAAAAACTGCCAAAGAGATGTTAGCTTTGCGAAAGTCTGCACCTTGCAAAGTAGCTCCATGGAAGTCTGCATCGGACAAATTTGCTCCGCTCAAGTTGGCCTGATTCAAGTTAGCACCATACAGCTTTGCAGTAGTTAAATTTGCGCGCTGAAGGTTAATTCTACTCAGGTAAGACATCGCTAAGTTTGCACCCCAGAGGTCAGCACTGCTTAAATTTACCCCAATTAAATCGGCACCCCTCAGGTAGACGCCTCTAAGATTTATACCTTGAAAATCTAGTTCTCCTGATGTATATCGCCTTAAAATTTCGCTGGCATTCATGTTTTTTTGTTGTTACTTGGGCAAAATATACTATTTCTAGAATTCTTGATTTTCAGTCTTCGCCTTGCCGACTTAATTTGTGTCGCCCCAGACTTGAGTCTGGGTATTTAATGAGTTTGATTCACAAATTCTTGAGTCCAAGCGACTGTTTTGTTTCCTAACTGCCGCCCGTGAATTTTCACGTGAGTAAGATATTGTGATTGTAAAGTACACAGTTTTTTGTAAATGTATATAGCTGTAGCCTGTTGGTTTGGTACTTCGGTAGACTCCAGAATGACGTGGAGCCAACCGTCTTTAAATCCTGCTGTAGCACCAATTCCCTTTGGCTGCAGCAATTGATTGAGCAATTGGGCGATCGCCTTTGGTTTGCCTTGTTTTGCCATTTCCACAAGCTGATACTGATTTGATTTTTGGTTAGAGAGTTGCTGCTCTGTTTCGGAAATTTTCTCTACAATATTCTCCTGCGTTTCTGAAGAAGATATCCCGTTTTCTCTTAACTCTACTTCGCTGAGTATTTCGATTAATTTGTCGGTAAATCCCTGAACTATTCCCAAATAATCTCTGAGACTTTTATATTTCCAGTTCAAACGATCGTCTGCACTTTCTGTATAAAGTTTTTTGTTCAAAGCAGATTCTAACTCGCTGAAGATATTTTCTATTTGCGCCGTTGCGGAGTTAGCACTTTGAGTGACTAATCCTTTCATTTCTTCTTCCAATCCCAACTTGCGTTTGATGGAATCGCTAATATTTAGCGTAACCGGAGCTGCCGGATCGAAAGTGTCGAGAATTGTCGGCGTTTCTGCCACTAGGAATGTTTCTACCAATTCGTGTCTGAAATCAGGAGCGGAATTATTGCTGCTGGTTTCAGGTTTCTTAAAATGTAGATTTTGTGCCGTGTCCGGCACTAAGTAACTGTTGAGGGGGTCATAACGATAGTGAGTTGCAGCAGCTTGAATGATTTGAGTAATATCCCCCGGCTCAAAATAATCGCTGCGCCTGTCAATCTGCTCGATCTCTTCATAAAGACTGTTGTTTAAATGCGTCTGATCGTAATCTTCACTAGCAGAATCTTCGGAGCGATCGCGTTCTTCCTGTTGTAATTTTGCGTAACAAGGATTCATCGCTTTGATAATCACGCTAGCCGCTTGGTCGCATTCATCTGTGTTGTCGAGATTGCCCGCCGTTGTGTACAACTGAGATTCGAGTTCGGTCAGCGTGGGACAAACATTAAACAGTTCTCGCAGCAGATTGTCAAGTTCTTGGCTTTTCAGCAGGAGCAAGTCGCGATCGCTAAAAGTAAACTGGTGATAAAGACTAGAAAAAATTAGGATTTTAGCCCTCAGCGGATTTGTTTGCTGCAAAATTTTTTGTCTGACATCAAATAAATTACCTGGGTTTCTTTCCCTTTTTTTGCTGGTGGATAGTTCAGAACTGAAGTGCTCTTCAAATACGGGTGCTTCCTGACCGCCAAAACTAGATATGTTTGTTTCTAATTTGGTGAAGTCTTCAAATTCATACAGCCTGCTAAGCTGACAGACTATGAGGTCGGATACTAAAGCATACTCGTTTTTTTTATTAACCTTAGAAACTATATTATTTAAAACAGCTTCAATGTCTTCTAACCTGCTATATTTGGCGCAGAGTTCTTCGATTAAACTCCTTACATCTGCGCTGGCGAGTTGGGCCGGATCGTTTTCCCAAAAGTCTTTACAAGCAAAAAATAATATTTTTTTAAGGCGCGAGAGATGGACATCTTGTTCTAATTCGCGAACAACTTCATCTAAAATAGATAAAGGTTTCATAGTTTTCCTCTCCAAAAAATACCCTGTCAACAGTCAGCAAGAAATAATACAATTATACCACATTTGATAAATGCAAGACTTTGATGCGATCGTAATTGGCAGCGGTATTGGCGGCTTAGTCGCCGGCTCGATGCTAGCTCGCTATGGCAAGCGGGTTCTCGTATGCGAGAGCCACACCATAGCGGGCGGGGCAGCTCACAGCTTTTCGCGCCGGGGATTTCACTTTGATTCGGGGCCTTCTTTTTATTGCGGTTTGACTGACCCGCAGTCGTTTAATCCTTTGCGGCAAGTTTTTGATGTTTTAGAGGAATCGATCGCGGCAATTTCCTACGATCCCCTGGGGCATTACCATTTTCCAGAGGGCAGTTTGCCGGTTTATGCTGATGCGAGAAGTTACTTAGATGCTGTAGCTAGGTTCGCACCGCAAGGTGCTGTAGAATTGCAGAAATTTCAACAAAATTTATTAGTTTTGTATGAAGCTTTGCGTGGAATTCCGGCTTTAGCGCTGAGATCCGACTGGCAGTTAATACCTGTTTTGCTGTCTCGGTACTCGCCTGCGTTGCTGAAGTTGTTGCCGTTGGTAGGTGCGATCGCGGGTTCAGCAGGTTCCTTAATGGATCGGGACGTGCGCGACCCTTGGGTGAGGCGTTTGATCGATTTGGAGTGCTTTTTGCTGTCGGGTTTGAAAGCGCACGAAACTGTCGCCCCGGAAATAGCTTTTATGATTGGCGAACGATCGCGCTGTGCGATCGAATATCCTGTAGGTGGCAGCGGTGCGATCGTCGATGCTTTAGTCAGAGGTTTGCAGCGCTGGGGCGGAAAATTGCGCCTGGGAACTCCGGTCGAGCAAATATTAGTTGAATCCGGCAAAACCAGCGGCGTTCGCTTGCAAAAAGGCGAAATTATTCGCGCCCCAATAGTCGTTTCAAATGCCACCGTCTGGGATACTTATACAAAATTACTGCGCCCTGAAGATTTGCCGCAAAGCTACCGAAAAAGCGCTTTGTCGGTGCCAGCAGTAGACAGTTTCATGCACCTGCATTTAGGAATTAAAGCCGAAGGACTCGAAGGTTTGACCGGCCACCACGTCGTCGTTCACGATAGCAAGATTGACATTACAGTACCCGGAAATACTTGCATGATTTCGATTCCTACAGTGTGGGATGCAACTCTCGCGCCGCCGGGACATCACGCCGTTCACGCTTATACATTGGAACCTTACGAAGGTTGGGAATATGGCGAATTGTATCAGCAGAAAAAGCAAGATCGATCGCAATCTCTCTTTCAAGCTTTAGAAAAAATTATACCGGATTTGCGATCGCGGATAGTCTTAGAGTCGATCGGCACACCGCTAACCCACGCCCGATTTTTGCGCCGGTATCAAGGAACTTACGGGCCTGCAATTGCCGCCGGAAAAGGCACATTTCCCGGCCCGCAAACACCAATCAAAGGCTTGTACCGCGTGGGAGACAGCACTATGCCCGGAATTGGCGTCCCCGCCGTCGCCGCATCGGGTATTTTGTGCGCGAATACTTTGGTAAATCCCGATGTTACAGCACCATTTTTGTAAATTGGTAGAGCAAATGGACGGGTTTTGCCAAAGATACTTCCGGCGCATCAAAAAATAGCTCGACCCGCCCTTTTGGAACCAGTAAACTGCTTGCTGGGGCGCTGATGAGTGCTAAAAACTGATTATCCACCAGCGGCAAAAGCGGCCATAATTGCGATCGACAAAGCCAAACCTGGCAACAGCAGCAATCCTAACATCAAAGCATCGTGTCCGCTCATCACTTTCTCCTGATATTGACCTTTGACATTATACTCTATAAACCGCCATCTTGCCTCGACCTTAATAATTAATTAAAACCTGCAGATTGATTCAGGATTGACAGGGCAAATTTTATTAACAATGGGATTCCCGCGCAAGTCCAGCGTAGTTAACTTTTGCAAAGATTGCAGGGAACTGATATCAGAAATTTGATTGTTGTACAAGTCTAGTAAAAATAAGTTATTTAAAGCTTGCAGCGCGCTGCTATCGGAAATTGGATTGTTGAACAGATAAAGTTCAGTCAAATTAGTTAACGATTTCAGCGGACTGATGTCTGATATTTGATTGTTACCGAGGTTGAGCTCAATTAAATTAGTGAGCGATGTCAAGGGACTAATATCTGATATTTGATTTTGGAATAAAACCAATTTATTTAAGTTAGTTAGAGTTTCCAGCGGAGTAAGGTCAGATATTTCATTTCCGAACAGAAACAGCGTCTTGAGATTTTTTAAGGAAGCCAACGGGGTGATATCCGATATTTTATTATTGTAAAGGTAGAGTGTCTGGAGTTCAGTTAAATTTTCAAGAGGAGCGATATCGGAAATTTGATTGTTGTAGAGAATCAGCGCATTTAAGTTAGTTAATTTTTTCACCGGAGTGATGTCGGAAATTTTGTTGTCAAACAAGACAATTGCGGTAAGATTAGTTAGACCTGCTAGGGGACTGATGTCTGAGATTTGATTGGTATCGAGAACGAGTACAGCCAGATTGATTAGAGATGAAAGCGGACTGATATCTGATATTTGATTGACATCTATAACCAGAGTTTTCAGGTTAGTTAGAGATTGCAGGGGAGCGATGTCAGATATTTGATTGCTGCCGAGGATGAGATTAGTAAGTTGAGTGAAAGATGAGAGGGGGCTGATATCGGTAATTTGAAGATCTTTGAGGTTAAGTTCTTTTGTATTAGAAAGCAGCTCGTTGGCTCGCTCGCACTCAGAAGTATCTGATATTTGCAACAGTATTTCTACCGTATGTTTGGCGCTGGGAGAAATAGTTTCTTTGTGTTTACACCAATCTAGAAAGTTATTATAATTTGTCATGGGCTGTGCTGCGTCAATCGATTTTATATGGGAGATTGGAAATTTTAGATAAGTATAGCAATTCTATTTCATTTATGAGTGAGATTTTTTTCGGGTTTTGAGAAATTTTAGCAAAAATTGTGTAAAGTAATCTTAACATCCTTAATTGCATTGCCTTCGCAGGAGCCAAGAGCCAACTATGACACCAGAACTAATTTTTAATGCCGGTAATCTGTTCGTTGTGCCTTTCTGGGCCATTATGATTTTATTACCCAACTGGGGATTTACCCGAAAAGTGATGAATTCCTTCATTCCGTTTGTAGTTCTCGCCGCTTTGTACGTATATTTGTTTGGTAGCAGTCTGACGGCGGAAAATGCGGCAGCTTTGTCGAATCCCAAGCTAGCAGATATTGCTAAGTTTCTGGGGGAGGAAACGGCTGCAGCTACGGGATGGATACATTTTTTAGTGATGGATTTGTTTGTCGGGCGCTGGATTTATTTGGAAGGACAGCGGACAGGAGTTTGGACGGTTCATTCTTTGGCTTTGTGTTTTTTTGCTGGGCCGATGGGATTGCTTTCTCATATTGTAACTGCTTGGATTGCTCAAAGGTTTTTCACTAGTTCTGAAAGTCTTTCAGGGGCTGGTTCTGGGGTTCACCCCCAAGAAAATTGATGTATTGTGGAACGGGCTCTCCTGCCCGTTCGTTCCTAAGAATAGCGCAAGATATCAATAACAATATCGATCGCAGCTAAACCAGTGTCTTGTATTTTGAAAGAGGTAGATGGCGGTTTAGCGTTGGGTGGGGCGGGTTTATGAAATTATGGGTTTTAGGCAATTATTGTTGGTGAAACCAGCCCCTAGAATCCTCGATCGCAGCTTGGAACTTTTACAAAGTTTTACAAAATCTTACAAGATTAAGAATTGGCTAGCGGCAGCACTAAACGAGCCACAATTAAATTATTTTCTAACATTTCTAAAGACAAGTTTCCCCCCATTAAGCGTACTGCTCGCTGACAAATTAAGAGATTTTGCACGATCGACCTATTTGCAGAAACCGCTAATATATCGGGTTGGGAACCGCCGTTGAAGGCAGCAATTAACTGTCGATCGCCCGCGCCGCTATCGACCACAGACAATTCTAACAAATCTTCCCCCAGCAACTGAGAGCGAATCTCAATCTTGGCGCCAACTGCAGAGCGCCTGCAAGCAGCCGCCAGCAATTCGCACAGGATCAAATCCAGCTTGATACTGTCTCCGCGAACGCTCAAAGTCTGGCCGGCAGGCATCGAGACAGCAGTTTCTCTGTGGACTTCCAGCAAGACTTTGGACTGTTTGACCAGGGAGGCCGTTCGATCGATCGATCGCCTCAGCAAAGCGCTCACAGGCACCGCATCTTGTCCGAATTGCAACCGCCACTGTTCCTGTTTCAGCAGCAAATGAGTTGACCCCAAAGCATTGCCAATTTGCCGCAAAACCTGTTGGTAGCGCAAAGTTTTCAGAGCATCCTTTTGTTCCTTCGCCGACAGGAAAATCGACTGACTCAACTCCCCCAACTCCTTCACCCCCGCTGCCAAAGTGCGGTAAAACTCCTCAAAACGGCGCTGTTTGTACCAATTGATCAGCTCCAGATCCAATCGCTGCGACTCGTGGGCCGATTGCACCGCCAAATACCTGCGCCACCAAGCCAACTGAGATGCCATCGAGCTGAGCAAACTCACCGACAACTCCGACCACTGGCGGCCCGGAGCGTCTGCAGCCACCACAATGCCCGCCGGAGCGTGTTCTGGGGCCGTCTGCAGGGCCACCGTCAGAATCTCGCCAATTCCCGGACTGCGGAGCCACCGCTTCGTCGCCAGTGGCAGTTGGCTCGTGCTCTGTTGCAGCACGCCCCCTTCTGCCAGGGTTTGTTGGATCAAAGGATCTGTTTGGACAGGAATCACCGCCTCGGGATTGAGGGCAAATACGGGATTGGCAGCTAGCGCCGTCGCAATTGAACCTTCCTCCTCACCGGGATTCCAAGTAATTACGGCTACTAAAGGACAGGAAATTGTCTGGGAAAGGTGTTGAGCAAAGTTACGATCGAGTTTTTGCAGCGGCAACTCTGGGAACATCGTCGGTGAAGCAGCAGATATCGGTTGGCCAGATTGCTCCTCAGGAGAATGCTGCAAAACCGCCAAACCCGATTTGAGCGCTCGCTCAAATTGCTGATATTTGTCGATTTCCGCACTCTGCTGCCAGGAGTGCAGGATCAATCCTAGCTGTTGGCTCACTAGCCGAACTAATTCTTGCTCAGATCGCCTCCAAGTGCGAGTTGCACTGTGCCCGACAACCAGTAAACCCTCGATCGATTTGCGATTGGCGATTTTAGATTTTAGATTGGGGTTTTCTCCCTCTTCCTTTTTCGCCCGAGTGGTCGATGCCACAAGCGATCGCACCCCCGCCTCCCCCAGCACTTCCCGCCAAGCGCCCAACCGCCGGTCTTCTTCCCAATTTTCAATAGCCAGAGGTGCGCTTTCTTGCAACAGCCCCACGTCAGCCACATCGAGGGCGTTGAGCGGCGACGCCACTGGCCTGCGGTTGCGGGGGAAATTTTGGCAGACAATTTCAAAGCGATTTTGTTCTTCGCCGTACAGCAGCAGCAAAAAGTATTCGCATTTGAGCCGCCCGCACAACTGCTCGGCGGTATTTTTCAAAGTCGCCTCCCAGTCAGCATCGCTGTAGATGGCGCGAGCTATTCCGGCAGTTAAATCTCGATCGATCTCAGTTTGCTGAATCCTCTCCTCCATCTCCGACACCGGAGCCGTCAGAGCCACTAACCGCGCCACTCCCCGCAGGTAATGTTTTTCATTTTCTTGCCAAATCCGGGGTTCGCTGGCTTCGACTGCCAAAAATCCCAACAATTCCCCTTGTGAAACAATCGGCGCAGCCAACAGAGAGCGAGCGCGGATTTGCTGCATCAACCGCCCCGTCAGCTCAGTTTTCAGAGAACTTTGAGATTCACCGATCCAAACCATTTCTTCCCTGCCCAAAGCCTGATAAAATCCGCCCAAGTCTTGGACGGTGATGCCCGAAGCCGGTCGCTCCGGCCCGCCCAAACCCTGAGCAACTTGGCGGTTGCTGACTCGCCGCCAAAAATAGCGCCGCTCTCGCTCGAACCAATAAATATTGGTGCGCGTGGGTTCGATAAATTCATGAGCTTGTTCGACAACCGCTTGCAAGTATTGGTCGAGCGATCGCAGTTCCCCCAACTGCGAAATCAGCGCTAAAAGAGACTCGTCTGGGTGTTTGACTTGTTGTCGCTGCCAGTCTTTTTCTATTTGGTAAAGAGCAGTTGCCAGCGCTCCAAATACGATCGCCAACTGCGTTTTTTCCCCCGACTTTGGCGACGATCCCCACTCGTCAGTGCCGAGCAAAATCACGCCGTAGCAGCGGTCTTTGTAGCGCAGCGGAAACAGAGTCGTGCCTTGAATGTTGAAAGTTTGAGCTGCTTTGCGCCATTCTCCGGCTCTACTTTCCGATCGCAAATCCGGGACTCCCACCGGTCGGAGCTGAATCACCACTTGTTCCAGCAAATCCCCCGGACTCAGAGCAAACCGCTGTTTGAGAAAAGACAGGTCGCCGTTAGGAGTTATGCCACCTTTCCCGAACAACCTGTGGGCCTGTCGATCGTACAACCCGATCCAAATCAACCGCCAGTCAAATTCCGCTTGCAAGTAACCGAGTGTGGTCGAAAGCAGCACTTCAACATTCTCCTCTTCTCGCAGAGTCTGGAGAACGCGCTCCAGGGCCGCGATTTGTTCGTCTAAATCCTTAGGTCTTTGCTGCTGCCCCATTTCTAAGCTTCCCCGCACCTTTGTTCAATTTAAAATTACAAACTTAAAACTTTAAAAAATTAAAATGGAAAAGAATCAACTTATAATATAATCGTCTCACTTATCCTTTCGTCTCAAACATTGAAGAGAGTCGATCGAAGTTAAAGTAACAACCTCGTCTTTGCTGTCGTCGGCTCGTGAATACTTTTATTTCCCTTCTCATTTCTCATTTGTAAACTGCCCCAGTACAAGTCATTGGATATTTATCAATCAGGTGTACGGCCGCTGTTGTTTTCCGTATTGAAAACCGATGCCGAGTGGCTGCACAACCGCACTCTTCAATTCCTCGAACTCGCAGCCCGAAATCAGTCCAACCCCGCAATCAGCCAAATGCTCTCCCGATTGCAGAAATCTTTGGGAGTGCCAGATTCTCGCCTCGAACAATCTTTGTGGGGACTGAGCTTTAAAAATCCTGTCGGCTTGGCCGCGGGATTTGATAAAAACGGCGTAGCTGCTGACATTTGGGCAAATTTTGGCTTTGGCTTTGCCGAACTCGGCACTGTCACTTGTCAACCGCAGCCGGGAAACCCGCAACCTCGCTTGTTTCGCTTGACGGAGGACAGTGCAGCCCTCAACCGCATGGGATTTAACAATCAAGGAGCCGCGGCAATGGCAGCCCGGTTTCAGGCAGCACAGAAACACTCAAAATTCGATACCCAGCGCCCCATGCCTCAGTCTCCATTCCCCTTGGGGATCAATCTCGGTAAATCTAAGGTAACACCGTTAGAGCAGGCAGCAGCGGACTATTTGGAGAGTTTTAAGCTGCTGAAAGATTGGGGCGACTATTTTGTAGTCAACGTTTCGTCTCCGAATACGCCGGGGTTGCGATCGCTCCAAGATGCTGCTGGACTTACCACAATTTTGGAAATTTTGCAACAAGAAAATCAGGGAACCAAGCCAATTTTAGTCAAGATTGCGCCGGATTTGGAACCAGAGGCGATCGCATCAATCCTCGACTTAGCAAAAACCTACCAACTAGCAGGAATTATCGCCACAAATACCACCATCCGCCGCGACGGACTGAAAACGCAAATATTGCGAGAAACAGGCAAACCAATCGCCGAAGAAGCCGGAGGAATTAGCGGGCTTCCAGTGCGGGAGCGATCGACACAAGTCATCCGATTTATCAGGCAATATACAAAAGGCGAATTACCCATAATTGGAGTTGGCGGCATTTTCACCGCCGAAGATGCTTGGGAAAAAATAGCCGCCGGTGCGAGTTTAATTCAAGTCTACACCGGTTGGGTTTATGAAGGGCCTTGGATGGTGCGCCGGATTCTACAAGGGTTGTTGCAAAAGTTAGAAGAACGCGGATTGAGTTCTATTTCTGAGGCAGTAGGTTCGGACAATCAATAGACACAGGAGTGAAAAGCAAGTCTTGGGCAGGCAGGAAGCCTGCCCCACAAGAATTGTTGAAGAAGTCTAATAAATTGTTGCATCAGGATTTACGCACCGACTCTAACGAGTTATTAAACAAATCAATTCTCAGTTGATTTTTGACAAGGACTTAGCAAAACCTCAGAGGAAACCTCCGTACCATCAACAAGTACACACTCATCTACAACTTTAACCCGATTCAACGGAACCCACTGAAGTGCTTGTACAAAACAGCGCTTTTCCAACAGTTTCCTAACATTAATACTACAATATATCTTTTATTTTCGATCGATTTCAATCAGTATTATATCATATCATGTCCGGTCGATTGACCGCGATCTAATCAGTAGGAACACCACCCCCATCAAATAAAGAATACCAAAACGAATTACGATTGCGCCTCATCTGAAGACATCTCCAAAATAGTAACATTTTGTGGTAAAAGAACATCAGATATCTTTTTTGAGACAGAAATATGAGCGATATACTGAACCATATTGAAGAAAATCCTAAACAAACACAGAGGTTAATTGGTCTGGGGTATGAACAGTTACAACAGTTAATTCAAAATGCGGAACGATTACATCACGAAAAACAAGCGGACTTAGAATCAAAGAAAATTAGAATTATCTCCGGTGGAGGTGGGCGTAAACCCAAATTATCTCTCAAAGAACAAATAATTTTAACCTTGGTTTATCTCAGACATCTGACCACATTTCAACTTCTT